>CAWASY010000034.1:0-87932 GCA_963784505.1 uncultured beta proteobacterium
GTGTCTTCGATCTGGATGCCCAGTTCACGTGACTGGTAGGCGAATTCTGGATGTATTTTTTTCATGGCTGTGTTTAATGTAATGATTCATCAGGTAGTAATATTCCACAACGCGCGAACAGCGAGTGCCACAACTGGAGGGATTCAGCGGCCGGATCGATGAGGATACGGTTGCTAAGACTTTGATTGTAATCGGCCCGTTTTTTCGGATCGGATAATAATTCATAGGCGGTTTTGATCGCATTGAAGCGGATCGCTGCCCTTGGATCATCGCTCCTGTCCGGGTGATGACGCATCGCCTGCGAGCGGTACGCCATTTTGATCTCTTCGTCTGACGCGGCGACCGACAGGCCGAGGATATGGTATGGATTTTCCAATGTATGCCTCCCGTTAATCGGGTATTTTACACCAGAGTGTATCAGGGAAACGGGTTGTGAATATTCTGATGATCATGACAACAGACCTAATAGGCGCATCGCATGATCGGTGCAGTCATTTGCCAGTGCGATGTTAGCCATGCGCTGGCTGCATTTGGAATGAATGTGTTGCCAAGTTGGGTGCGTTAGCGGTGGATTTGTGGCAGATTAAACGCCGATTGCGTCGAAGTGACCAAGCCCACCGATGTTAGCTATTCTGAAATTTAGACTGCGCCCGCCATTTGGTTCGCCTGTTCTGCAACCTGATCAATTTCATCCTGAATTTGTTCGGCTTTATCTGGATCTATCCCTAAAACCTGCCATTCCGCGTCGCTGATTTCCTGTAAGGTGTGTTCGGTAACACCAAAAGCTGACAGCATTTTCTCGGCATAATTGACAAGATTGACCAGTGGCTGGGCAAAGTCTGCTTTTGGATCCTGTGGGCTATGGTGGTAGCGCATCACGCCAATAATCTCTTCCGGCAAGCTCCAGTGGCTACCCAGGCGTGCGCCAATTTCACCATGATGAAAACCGACCAGATCGGTCTCGATTTTCAACAGGGCCGCATCGGATTCTGCGCTTAATTTTGCATGCAGTGCATCGCTGGCCTTAATATCCAGATAGCTCAGTGCTGCATAGCCTATATCGTGCAATAGTCCGGCCAGAAAGATCTGGTCATCCTGTGGGCGGGATCGTGCCGGCATGTATTTTGCAATCACGCGCATGGCCATCGCAATTGCGATGCTATGGGTCCAAAGGTCATTGGACTTGAGCTGACCTTCGGGCAGCTTGGCCAAGGCCGACATGGTGGCGATACCGATCGCCACCGATTTGACGCGGGTCAGCCCCAGGCGCATCGCCGCATCGCTGACATTGGTGATTTTGGCTGGTGCGCCAAACAGTGAGGCATTCGATAATCCAATGACTTTGGCAGAGATTTGTGGATCCTGAGCAATCAGTTGGAGCATTTCGGCTTCTCCTTGATCCGTGTTCAGGTTGAGTGTCAGCAACTTTTGCGCGATAACCGGCATAGCGGGTAAGGTATCAATGCGGGCAAGGGATTGTTTTAGGTTGATATTATCTGACACGACCATCTCTCCTGAATTATTGAATATTATAAGTTCGCTTTAGGCATTATACGTAGTTTTTCCGGCTTGCAAGGTTGAAATTTGTGCCTCAATTTTCAAAGTGCCGCAATCAGTTTTCCCCCTGTTTTGTCGTGTATTGCACCTCAAGTGCCGTCGTGTCTGTTAATCTTGGCAGGGTAGGGTGATGTTGGACAGTTGGACTGTCACAGCGCTGGAATTTAACCGAAATTGAAGAGGGGTAGCGGTCATGTTTGAATTGCCAACAATGTGGAACCTGATTATCTCCACCATTGTGTTTTTTATGGCTGTCTGGTACCTGCGTCGCTATCTGGATGAGCAGGGTATTCCATCGGGGGCTACGCGCGGTATGCTGGTGTTCGTGATTGCATCGCTGGTGTCCTGGGGTGCGGGCTATCTGGTCGACACATTACAGGGTAAACCCGCGCAGCCGACAGTGCAGGCTGGCATGTCTGAATTGCTCAAAGACGCGGCACAGGCCGAACCGAATAACTGAAACAGGATTGAAAATAGGATGATCACCGAGACGATAGACGCGGAAAAATTGCTGGATGCCCATCCAGATTTCAGGGTGGTACGCCGCATACTGCCGCGATCTGCCTTTGCGGAACCGGCAGGTGAAAAGCTGTCACTGGGGGTGGTAGTTGACACCGAAACGACGGGCATTGATCCGGACAGGGATGCCATTATCGAACTGGGCATGGTCTTATTCGAGTACGATCCCGAAACAGGTCAGGCCTATCGTGTGCTGGGCTCGTTTGACCAACTCGAAGATCCAGGTTTTCCCATTTCCCCCGAGTCTACCCTGGTGCACGGCATTACCGATGCGATGGTAGCTGGCAGGAAAATTGACGATAGGGCAGTGGCTGATTTTCTGGCAGGCGTCAGTCTGGTCATCGCGCACAATTCAAAATTCGACCGGGTTTTTCTGGAAAAGCGTCTGCCGCTGTTTGAGTCGCTGCCGTGGGGCTGTTCGCTGGCGCAGGTGGATTGGCGAGCTGAAGGCGTCGGTTCTGCCAAGCTCGACTACATCGCTTATCAGTACGGTTTTTTCTATGAGGCGCATCGGGCCGAGGGAGATTGTTACGCCTTACTGGAAATCCTGCAGCAGGTATTGCCAAAATCGGGGGGGCTGGTTTTGAAATCCATCCTGAAAGGACTAAGCCTCAAAAGCTATCAGATTTTTGCGACAGGCTCGCCTTTCGAGACCAAGGAGCGGCTCAAGGCGCGCAGCTATCGCTGGGATGGCGAGAAAAAATGCTGGCATGTCACGGTCAGCGGCGATGAGGCGATCAGGGCGGAAGTAGATTGGCTAAAGGAAAATGTTTATGGTGGTAAAAATGCCCGGGTGGAGATTGCGGTGCAGAACTGTCTGACGCGATTCTCGAACCGGATCGGTAATCGGGCAGTACGCGAAATCTGATTATTTCGGTGCGATGCAAAAAGGCCCGCTGCGCGGGCCTTTTTGTTTGAACGATTGCAGAATCTAGAAGTGATAACCCACCACAAAGTTGACGGTATGGTTGGTGTTTCGCAGGGTTAACGGACTGTTTTTTGCACTACCAGCCAGTTGCTTGACCGAGAGGCCGACGTTGCTGAACCATTGCGGGGAATAGCTGTGCATCCAGTTCAGTTTCAAGGCATAGTCCTTGACGCCGGAAGTTGCATTGTATGCGGTCAGTACCCCAGTTGATGCAGCCGATTGCGCAGCGGTCACACCGAAATAGGTCTGCATGTACTTGCCGTTGGCCCAGTTCATGTCAATACCCGCTCGTACCTTGTCGCTATCAGACAATTTTGTTTCATATCCTGCACCCAATTCGAGGTGTGATCCCTTGGAGCTGGCAGAAATGCCCGAGGTGATATACCACGGCGAGAATCGCATGTTTGCAAATCCACCCAGTTCGGCTGCATAGCCGATGTCGCCCATGCCGTTCAGATGCGCATCAATGCTTTGTTTGCGCTGTGGCGCAATCGTTGCACGTACGCCATATTGCAAGCTGCTGTCATCGGAAAAATTGTAGCCAATACCCCGCGAGGTGCCAGCAAAGAAATGACCATTATCCAGTTCCAGCAAGGGAATCGCGCGCAGGCGGTTGGTGGCAGCGCCTTCATAGCGTGGCACGGAGGCTATTCCGCCGCCCAGTGTTACTTTCCATGTTCCTTCGGCCACTGCCGGATTGACTGGCGCATCAATGATGCCAGGGATGCCGCTCTCTTCGGCAAGCGCCAGTTGGGAGCTTAATAATAATGAGGCGATCAGTGTGAGTTTTTTCATGTTGTCAATTTGAGTGGTTGTTTGACTGGCTGCATCCGAGTAAGAGATTGCGATAAAGTTCAGTCTTCGCTGGGCGATAATCAGTTCAGGCCGGTTTTTGCGATTTCATAATGCTCATGGCAGTAGCGACCATGCCGCCCATATCAGCCAAATTCCCCGGTAAAATCAATGTATTGCCTGTCTTGGCAACATTGCCGAAGGCTTCTACATATTTCTCGGCGACCTTCAGATTGACCGCATCCATGCCGCCGGGCGACTGGATCGCCGTTGCGACCTGTTCGATCGCCTGTGCGGTTGCGGCGGCAACCGCAATGATCGCGGCGGCTTCGCCTTCGGCACGATTGATGGCGGATTGTTTTTCACCTTCCGAGCGTTGAATGAAGGCTTCGCGCTCGCCGGTGGCGATGTTGATCTGCTCCTGTTTGCGGCCTTCGGAGGCTGCAATCAGCGCGCGCTTCTCGCGCTCTGCGGTGATCTGCGCCTGCATGGCGTGCAGAATTTCCTTCGGCGGCGTCAGATCCTTGATTTCGTATCGCAATACTTTTACGCCCCAGCTGGTGGCCGCTTCATCGAGTGCTGCGACCACGGCGCGGTTGATGTCGTCGCGTTCCTCGAAGGTTTTGTCCAGCTCCATCTTACCAATCACCGAGCGCAGGGTGGTCTGGGCGAGCTGGGTGATTGCGACGACGTAATTGCTGGTGCCATAGGATGCCAGTTTCGGATCGGTTACCTGAAAATACAGTATGCCATCGACCTGCAATTGGGTGTTGTCACGGGTGATGCAGACCTGACTGGGTACGTCCAGCGGCACCTCCTTGAGCATGTGTTTATAGGCGACCCGGTCGATGAAGGGAATAACGATGTTAAGCCCCGGCAACAAGGCGGCGTGAAAGCGTCCCAGACGTTCGACTACCCAGGAATTTTGCTGGGGCACGACTTTGAGCGCCTGGGCGATGAAAATGACGGCTGCAACCAGTATGAACAGTGAAACTTCCATGATTTCTCCTTAAGAATTTTGCGGTTTTTGATGCGTCAGGATCAGGCCTGAGCCATGCATCTGTTTGATGTAGAAAATGCCCTCGTGCGGCATGTCTGCCGTTTCGGGCGCAGCATCCCACTCCGCACCCCGGTATAGCACTCGCGCCGTGCCATTGTCATACCAGTTCAATACCTGCACCGGCTGGCCGATATCCAGATTCAGGTCGGCAGGGGTGCTGCGCTGCGATTTTTTCCAAAGGCGCAGGACCATCGTGCCCGCGATGACCATCAGGGCGCACAGCACCAGTTGCCATTCCCTGTTTGCGCCGAGCAGCGCGGCGACTCCCCCTGTCGCCATTGCAATGGCGACTACCAGTAAATAGAAGGTGCCCGATGCCATTTCCATGCCTAGTAATATCAGGGCAAGTAAAAACCAGTAACTGTATATTTCCATGCTACCTCCTTCTGTTTGCCTCGCTACTATGCCAGAGTTTGCATACTCTGAATGTTAAAATCGTTCTTGCGGCAACAGATAGCGCCAGTTTCCCATTGGTAATTTTGCCATGGAAATGCGCCCTATTCTAATCCGCTTCATCGCCCCTACTTTCAGTCCGACAGCACCGCAAGCATGTGCAATCTGTCCGGGGACAACGCCCTTGAGCGCAAAACGCAGGCGGGTTTCATTTTGCCAGCTGACTTTGGCCAGCGGGAGTGCGCGCCCGTTGAATTTCAGGCCATGGTTTAGCGATGCCAGGCCATCTGGGGTAAGTTCGCCCAAGACTTCAACGATATATTCCTGTTCAATGGTGTTGGCATCGTCCTGAAATTTGCGCATAACCCGCCTATCCTGGGTAAATATCGACAAACCGCTCGCATTGCGTTCAAGTGGCAATCCGGGCGACAGTTTGAAAAAATGCTGTTTGAGCAGGTAGATGCCTGAGGCATCCTCGGGCCAGCGGTTGTCTTTGCAAAGCACGGTGGCCTCCGCCAGTGGCTGATGCAGCAATAGGGTCGCCGGTTCAACGGGTGCAAGGTTCGCATCAGGGTGTAGTTCAACGGTTTGCTCGGTAACCATGAATTGCGGTGCATCCACAATTTGATTGTCAACCATCACCCAGCCGCCTGCGATATACAATTCGGCTTCGCGGCGTGAACAGCCAGTCAATGCGATCAGGCGTTTGGAAAGTCGGACGGGTTCAGTCATGGTTTGGGTCTGTAAATTAAAAGCGTGTACTCGCTCACGTTGATCAATAATCTGTAAAATGCAGCTATGGATACGATAGATAAATCTGAAAACCGTCACTTGCCTGAAGGCATCACGCTGGAGCGTATCGTCACGGATCTGTCAGCAACCCTGGGTTGGCAAGCGATGGCTGAGGCCGTGCCGGTACGCTGCTTCACGCATGATCCTTCCATAAAATCCAGTCTGAAATTTCTGCGCAGAACGCCTTGGGCGCGTGCCAGGGTTGAACAATTCTATCTTCAACAGTTAGGCTGCTAGGCTCTTCGACTTCCGACTGACTATTCTTCTGCTTCAATGACGGGTCTGGCTTCTTTCAGCAACGAGACCAGATCGTCATCAGACAGATTAAGCAGTCGCATACAGGCAGGACCCAGTTTTTCCCATTCCTGCGTAATGCTACGTCCCGTGTGTTGTTGCAACAGGTGCTCGGCCAATTGCGAGAGGGCGATCCGATAGCGCGTGTTAAGCGACGGGGGGATGCTTGCGGTGTTCAGTGTGTCGATGTCGTGGTGTTGGCGGATGGCAAGGATGGTTTCATCGTCCAGCCACCAGCTTTGTGCAAGGACATAACCGATCACGGCATGATTGGTGGGCAGGATGAGTTCCTCTATGGTCGTAAAACAGCGCACGGCATCATGATTGGCTTCATTCAGGATTTCAAAGTAATTCGGGAAACGGGATAGCAGGATGGGAATGCCGCAATCGCGAAACAGGCCGAAGGTATAGGCTTCGTCGGCATGCAGCGAGCCGTGGGTGAGTTGTTGTGCGAGCCAGCCGGAGAGGCGCGCGATGTGGGCTGAGGCATCCCAAAATCGTTCAATGTGCGGGGAAGCGGGGAAGGAGCGTCGCATGACGATGCCGGCAATCGCACGGCTGGCCGTATTAAGTCCCAATAGCATCAACGCTTGTCCGGGAGTGTTGACCCGACTGTGAAAACCGAAAAAGGGTGAGTTGGTGATGTTGATCAGGCTGGCAGAGAGCGCGACATCGGAGGAAATAATCTGAACCAGGTGATTGAAGTTGGGTTCTTCCTTTTGCATTTCTGCATGGATATGGTCAAGGATGATAGGGCGGGGCGGAATGCCGATTTTCCACAATGAATTTTCAAGGAGCGCTTCTACGGAAGTGAGGGGGCTTGTCATGAATTCTTTCTATGTTGCAGCCATGTTAGCAGCGCATTGTCAGGCATTGGGTGGGCGTGTATATACCCCTGTATGGTGTTGACGCCGGCGTCAGTCAATGCATTGAGTTGTTCCTGATTTTCCACCCCTTCGGCAACGACCAGCATGCCCAGATCCCGTCCCAGTCTTGCGATCGATTCGACCACGGAAAAGGCACGGCGATCGTGCGGCAGTGCAACAACAAAGGTGCGGTCAATTTTTAGCTTGCTGGCCGTGATGTCCTTGAGGATGGCCAGACAGGAATAACCGGTGCCAAAATCATCAATGGCGAAACTGACCCCGGATTCATGCGAGGCGCGCAGATTCCGTTGAACAATGAGCGAATTATCCATGAATAGTGATTCGGTCAGTTCCAGTTCGACCAATGCCGGGTCGACATTTGCGCAAAGCAGGGCTGCATGCAGTGTTTTGGGAAAATCCGGCAGGGAAAATTGCGCGCGGGAAACATTGATGGCGACCGTGGTGCGCAGGCCGGCAACGTTAAGACGCTGCGCAAAGCGCGCACCTTCGAGCAGGCTCCATTCCCCCATACGTTTGATCAGGCCGGTTTTTTCGGCGATTGGGATGAACTCGCACGGCGATATTTTGTGGCTGGTACAGCGCATCAGTGCTTCGGCACAGACAGTTTTATTATCAGCACTGATAATGGGCTGGTAATGCAGGCTAAGTCCACCCTGTTGCAGGGCAATATGCAGTTTGTTTTCGAGTTCAAGTTCATGGCGTGCCAGGTGTATGCCAAATCGTCCGGGTAGCGGTTCCGCACCGGATAAGATCAGTTGGCCGCCGCCAGCACGTTTCGCAGCCTTCATGGCGCGGTCGGCGCGTTCAAGGCACAAATTGCCTGTTTCTTTTGTTTCGAGTGTGGCGATACCCATACTGGCTGAGGGATGGAGCAGTAAATCGCACAGCAGCAGCGGACTTTGGATTTCGCCTAATAAACTGCGTGCGAGTTCGCTGGTCTGCTCAAGGTCAAAATCAGCTAGCAGGCAGGCAAATTCATCCCCAGCCATTCGATACCATAGTGCATTTTTGCCAGCTTTGTTTTGCAGACGTCTTGACATCTGTTCAATGAAAAGATCGCCACCATGATGACCCAGCGATTCGTTAATTTGCTTGAGGCGATCAAGTCCGATCCAGATGATGGTCAGGGGGTGGGGGCTTGCGGTGTCCTTGGCCTGTTGCGCTGCCTGGGCAACGCAGTTGCTACGACTGAGGTAACCAGTGGTATCTTGCCTGGTTTCGGCGGTTTTTTGATTCGGTTCGATGAGCATTTGAGGAGCTTAGTTGGCTTTTCAGGCGCTTGTCAAGCCGGATACCTATGGCTTGATGCGACGAGTTAAAGTTATTGGCTTACTGTGCTTGAAATTCAGGTAAATTACCCCATCTAGCAGCAGGTATGTAAATTAAGCAATGGAGATATTATGAAGCGAGTTTTTCTGTTCATCCTGACCAATCTGGCGGTGATGTTTGTTATCAATATCACCTTGCGTCTGTTGGGTGTCGATCGCGTGCTCGATAGCAGTGGCGGTATCAATTTCAATGCCTTGCTGGTGATGTCGCTGGTGATCGGGTTTGCAGGTTCCATCATCTCGTTGTTTATGTCCAAATGGTCTGCCAGGCGTATGGTGGGTGCAACGGTGATTGAAACCCCTGCCGACCCGACCGAACGCTGGCTGGTCGATACCGTACGCCGTCAGGCACAGGCAGCGGGAATCGGTATGCCGGAAGTGGCGATTTACGATGCGCCGGATGTGAATGCGTTTGCCACTGGCTGGAATAAAAACAATGCGCTGGTTGCGGTGAGTAGCGGATTGCTGCACAGCATGAGTCGTGATGAAACTGAAGCGGTACTGGCGCATGAAATCAGTCATGTGGCCAATGGCGATATGGTGACGTTGACGCTGATTCAGGGGGTGGTCAATACCTTTGTGATCTTCTTTTCCAAGTTATTCGGCATTTTTGTTGATTCCCTGCTGCGCCGTGATGGTGAAGAACGTGGCCCGGGCATTGGTTCATTCGTGGCGGAAATTGTCGCACAACTGGTGTTGGGTGTACTGGCCAGCATCATTGTGATGTGGTTTTCCCGACATCGCGAATTCCGTGCCGATGCGGGCGGCGCGTCGCTGGCCGGTCGTGAAAAAATGATTGCTGCGCTCGAACGGTTGAAAATCAATCACGAGCAGGCTTCCCTGCCCAAGGAAATGGCGGCCTCCGGCATTTCCGGCGGGGGGGCGATAAGCCGTTTGTTCATGACCCATCCGCCCTTGGAAGAACGCATTGCTGCCTTGCGCGCAGCGGGGCCTGCAACCGACTATGGGGTGGGTTCTGGTTCCGGGTTTATCCGCTAATAGGGTGAGCGGCTTTCGGACCTTTACTCTCTGTCGTCCCGGTTGTTCTTCCAGATCGACAGCAGCAGCCACAAGCCGCTGAGTGTTGCGCCGAGAAAGCCGATCAGACCGAAAAAGGGCAGTCCCAGCAGGCTGGGGCCGCCGGGCACAGTCATGACGATGGATGAACCGACGATCAGGGCTGCGACAACGATACTGATGGACATGCGATTAGCAGCACCATCAATCTGGTTGCCGACATGTTTCAGATGGGTTACATCGATATGTATTTCCAGATGACCGCGGCGGGCAGCACGCAGCAGACGCGACAGGTCATGTGGCAGGCCGGTAATCAGCGTCAGCGCTTCCATCGCAGCGCGCGTGCCGCGCCGGGCGAGTGCGGCTGGCGTATACCGCTCGCGCAACGACTGCTCCAATATCGGCATGGCTTCTCCGGCGATGTCGAAATCAGGATCCAGCTCGCGCCCCATTCCTTCCAGCGAGATAAAGGCCTTGACCAGTAGCGCCATATCGGAGGGCAGCATCAGTTGGTGCTGCCGCAGGATGGTGACCAGGTCGTCGAGCATACTGCCCAGTCGCAACTGTTTTAAGGGCAAGCCGTGATATTGACCCAGAAAGGTTTCGATTTCCAGCATCAGTCCCACTTCGTCGTGCACGCCATTACCGGTCCAGTCAAGCAATACGTCGAGGACACGGCGCGGCTCGTGCCTGACCAGTCCCAGCAGCAGGCGGATCAACTGTTCGCGACGCTCGTCGCCCAATCGCCCCACCATGCCGAAGTCGATAAAGGCGATGCGATTGCCGGTCAAATAAAATACATTGCCCGGATGGGGATCGGCATGGAACAATCCATCCTCGACGATCATCTTCAGTACCGCGTGTGCTCCCAGCCGTGCAAGGCGCTTGCGGTCCAGGCCGGCGGCATCCACTGCTTTTAGATTGCGCCCGGGTATGCCTTCGATATATTCCTGTACGCAGACCCGTTCGCCTGTCCATTGCCAGTAGACGCGGGGGATGACGATGGCAGGCAGTGTTGTTGTCTCGCCGTTGGCAGGTGCCGGATAGCCGGCAAAATTGGCCGCGATCAGTTCGGCATTACGGCATTCGACGGCAAAATCGAGTTCACGCCGTAGCGACAATGAAAATTGCCGCACGACTTCCTTGGGGCGGAAGCTGCGCATTTCGGGGCTTTCCGACTCGGCCAGTTCGGCCAGCCGCATCAGCCAGCGCAGGTCAGCCTCAATGATGGTGCGTATCCCGGGGCGGCGCACCTTGACGATGACTTCGCTGCCGTCTTCCAGTCGGGCGCGATAAACCTGCGCAATGGAAGCGGCGGCCAGGGGGTGCGGATCAAAATGGGCAAAAATGGTATCGGGTGCCGCCCCCAGATCGTCGGTGAGTTGCGTGCTGATGTCGGCATAAGGGGAGGGGGGGGCGCTGTCCTGCAGTTTGCCGAATTCGGCAATCCACTCGGGTTCGAACAAATCTACCCGGGTTGCCAGCACCTGGCCCAGCTTGACGAAAGTAGGACCCATTTCCTCAAGTGCGCGCCTGACCCGCACGGGTGCGGGTAGATGTGCATATTCGGCTGCGTATTCGCGATGTAATACGCGCCCCGCACGCTCTAATGCGTGGGTCATGCCCAGTCGGTTGACGATGTCGCCAAATCCATAACGGATCAGGATTGCGGCGATGTCTTGCAGGCGTGACAGGTCACGCACGGCTAGCAGCGCCTGCCAAAGCATCAGTTCCCCTCGCCGGGTTTGACGTGGTCTGCGACGCCGGTGAGCACCCCTGCCGCAATCTGGCGCAGCAGGTGGGTGGTTGCCTGCGCAAGATGCATGCCTGCGACCGCCTGAGCGCGTCCGGCAGCCCCCAGCTGGTGCGCGATGATGGACAGTGTGTCTTGAAGTTGCGCACCGATGGCGGAACCCTGTGTGCGGCTGTGATCCGCCAGGTTGTGCAGGATTTCTTTGGCCGCGCCCGATGCGCCCGATGCGGAACTTTGCAGCGCTTCGATGAACAGGGCTTCCAGACTTTCCAGATCGCTGCGTGCACGCGCGAGGTCCTCGCGGGAAAATTGTTGTGCGCGTGCGCTCGCCTCTTCAATGGCAAGTCCGGATGCGCCAACCAGCTGTGAAAACGCGATATCCAGCCCGGTGACGGCCTGTTGAAGTTGCATTTTTGCCGTGCCGGTTTGAGCTGCCGATAGATTCAATTCATGTTGGACGGCGGCTCTTGCGCCACTCAATACGCTGCCGGCAATTTGCCGCAGCGATTCAAGATCCAGGGCGCGTGCGCTGATTTTGCGTAGCGTCAGTTGCCTGACCATTTCCTGTACATCCTGGCCGTGTTCGACTGCGCGTTTTACCTCGGCTTCAAAAGTATCTTCCTGCATGATAGCCTCTCCTGTTGTGATGAGTCGGTCGTTCACATGTTACACCCGCACGATCAAGGCAGGCTAGATGCCGTCAGGCAAAAATCACCGATTTGCGCCATGACGCGCTGCAATGCCCGGTTTGCTGCAATGACACCGCCGTAAGGATCGTCACTGGTTGCGGTTTCCGATGCTTCGAACAGTTTGGTGGCTATCACCTGTTCTGTCTTAAGATCAGTCAGTTGCACGCGTACAGCCAGTTCCATCCGGCTGGGATGGTATGCGAAATTTTGCTGTAAGCGGATCAATTCGGTATCGAGCCTCAGATCAGCTGTAATGATGCTCGGTGTATCCAGCACGGTTTTGAATTTTTGTTCAAGTGCTTCGGTCAGCAATGGTTTGAGCATGCGAGGCGGCGTGTCTGCCCAGCGATGGTAGGCGAAATACTCCAGCGCCAGCGGTTCACGCAGGTAGGCAATTTTGGGCGTGTCAAATCCGGCGCGCGCAGTGGGCAGGTTGACAGCGATGATCAGCTTGCTGTATTGCGGTGGCGTGGCGGCAGATGTGCGGGTGTCGAGCAGATACAGATGGGTGGGCGTAACTTTTGGTGCAGCCAGCCCCGTACAACCGGACATGAACGCTGCAAATAACAGGGTAGCCAGATATTTCATTGTCGATCTCCTTATTCACCCGGGCCGCGCTTGAGGTCGCCCTTGCCGTGGATCAGCATGCTTGGGTTTTGTTCCAATTCGCCGCCCAGTCGTTGCATCGTAGCGGTCAGGCCACGCAATTCGACAACCAATTGGTGTATTTCGGGCAGGGTCTCATTCGTGAATTGCCGGGTGGATGCCATCGTCGCATTGGTACTTTGCGCTGCATGTCCGAGTTCGGCTGCCATTTGATCAAAGGCATCCGCGCTTTTTTGCAGGCGTAGGGCAAGCAACGGCAGTTCGTCGCTTGCGTGAGCCGTATTGTTCAGGGTGCGTGCCGCATCCGTCAAACCCGTATCTATCGAACTGTTGTGCGAGGACAGCGTATGGGACAGGGCAGCGATGTCGGAGAGGGTCTGGCGGATGGCACGGCGATTGTCTTCGTCGAGCAGGGCATTGATGTTCCGGCTGGTTTGGTTCAGATTGCCCAGCAGGCTGGTGACCGAATTATCCAGTCGCACCATTAGCGAGGGGCCGGTTTTGATGACCGGATAGGCTTCGCCCGTTAGCGCTTTGAGTGCGGGCGAGTTGCGGTTGCCACCGGTCAATTCCACAAAGGTCAGTCCGGTCAGGCCGTGCGTTTGTAGCAGGGCTACCGTGTCGATCTTGACCGGTGTGCCATGCACGATGCCCAGCGTGAGCTGCACCTGCTCGATATTGTCGGGTGCGAGCGTGATGGCCTGCACGCGACCGACTTCCACGCCGCGGTAACGGACGGGTGCATTGAGATTCAGGCCGGAAACGGATTCCTTCATATAGGTCTGGTAGGTGTCGTAGACCGTTCGGTAGGATTTTCCGCTGGAGAACCACAGCACGCCGCCTATCAGTACGGTAGCCAATACCAGCACGAAAAGTCCCACGATGGCAAAATTTACTTTCTCTTCCATGACTGCTCTCCTGCGGCTCTGCCGCGCGGCCCGTAGAAATAATTTCTGATGACCGGATGATCCATTTTCGACAGCGCCGTCATGGTGCCTGCGCCCAGTATCTGCCCCTCACCCAGCACTGCGACCCTGTCTGCCACGCGCCACAACAGATCAAGGTCGTGTGTAACCAGCATGATGGTCAATCCCATCGCATCGCGCAAGCCCAGTACCAGTTCGTCCAGTCCGCTTGCGCTCAGTGGGTCGAGTCCGGCAGAGGGTTCGTCCAGGAAGAGCAGTTCGGGATCAAGTGCGATGGCGCGTGCCAGTGCCGCGCGCTTGCGCATGCCGCCAGACAGTTCGCTGGGATATTTTTGAGCTGCATCGGGTGGTAATCCGGTGAGAGCGATTTTGAGCCGGGCGATTTCACCGATCAAGGAGGAGGTCAGGTTGGTGTGTTCACGTAGCACCATGCCGACATTTTCTTCGACCGTCAGGGCGCTGAACAGCGCGCCTCGCTCGAACATCACCCCGAAACGGCGGCGCATCAACAGCGCCTGTTCGTCATTCATGCCCAGCACCTCTTTATCAAACACCCGGATCGAACCTGATTCCGGTTTTTGCAGTAGCAAGATGGTGCGCAACAGGGTTGATTTGCCGCAGCCGCTGCCGCCGACCAGTGCGAAAATTTCGCCGGGATTGACCGTCAGGCTGATATGGTCATGCACGATATTACTGCCAAAGCGGCTCACCAGTTTGCGGATGTCGATTACGGGTTTATTTTCGCCACGGTCCTGATTTGTCGGCCATTTTCCCCCAGCGTGAGGGGGGGAGAGGGTATGGTTGACGTATTCATATTTTCAGCCAGTTGAAAATGATCGAGAACAGCGCATCGCACAGGATGACCAGAAAAATGGCCTGTACCACACTCACCGTGGTTTGCCGTCCTACACTGTCCGCGCTGCCGGTAACCTGTAATCCCTGATAGCAGCCAACGAGCGCAATGATGGCGGCAAATACGGGTGCCTTGCCGATGCCGGTCAGAAATGAAGAAAGTTGAACCGCATCGCCCAGACGGTCGATAAATACATCGAAGCTGACATCGAGTTTGGAGCGCGCCATGATCATGCCGCCAAATACGCCCGAGATATCGGCATAAACGGTCAGCAGCGGCAGTGCAATGATCAGCGCCAGCAGTTTGGGCAAAACCAGTAATTCGGATGGCACGATGCCGATGGTGCGCAGGGCATCGATTTCCTCGGTCACTTTCATGGTGCCGATTTGCGCGGCGTAGGCAGAGCCAGACCGCCCGGCTACGATGATGGCGGTCAGCAGTGGCGAGAGTTCACGCAGCATGGACAGACCCACCAGATCGGCTATGAAAATGTTGGCGCCGAAGCGTTGCAACTGGTCTGCACCCTGGTAGGCGATGACCAGTCCCATCAGAAAGGACAGCAGTCCGACGATAGGTAGCGCATCGAATCCGGCGCTTTGCAGGTTGTGCCCGATGACGCGCCAGCGGATGCGACGCGGTTGTGCCAGTGCGCGCAGCAGGATAAGTGCCGTTTCACCGACAAAGGACAGCATGCCGGATAGGGCAAGGAGGCTATGCCAGGAGGACTGACCGATGCGGGTCAGCAAGCTGGTTCGGACGGGAGCCGCAATCGTCGAGGCGGTGGCGCTGGTAGCGACCAGTTGCAGTAGTGCTAAGAATTCCGGACGTAATCCGCTCACGGTAACGAGTTGTCCGCGCAGGTTGAGCATGGCTATACTGCGTTGCAATAGCCAGGCGCCGGTTGTGTCGAAAGTCTCAATGGCCCGGCAATCAAACTCCAGCCTGCCGGAAACAGGCCAGTTCATTGCATGCAATTGTATTTCGAGTCGGGCGGATTCACGCACGATCCATGCACCCTGGCAACGTACAGTTCCACTTTCTGCTTCGATCAGCAGGGGCGTTTTCTTGGTATTGTCAGTGCAACCCATCTGCTTCTCTCCATGTTGCCGGGAGTTCGTTCGATAGATACCGGTGCAACTTTATTACGCAATGGATCAAATTATACGGGATGGCAATTGCGGGTAATTACCCAGCTATATATCCTGTCCTGATCAAGGGGTTGCGGGCGTTGCGGGTGGTGTCTGATCCGGCTTTTCAGGCGCTGCCGCAGGTTCGGTTTCATCATACAACACTTCGTCTTCATAGGGGTCATGCGGCGGATTTCCGTCGTAAACGTAGTTCTGGCGCCGCTGCAAATAGGCATCGCGAATGAAGGAATAGCGATCAATCATGGCACCTTCGAGTACGCTTTCATCGGACAATAATTGTGCGCGACGTTTGACGGCCTTGAGGGCATACAATTTGTTGCGGACATGTACCGGGTAGGTGCGGCCAAGTACACTCACCTGGGAATCACCCAAATCCCCTATGCCATCGCGGATAGAGCTGGGGCCCAGTATGGGGAGAACCAGATAGGGGCCGGATTTCATGCCCCAATAGCCCAGTGTCTGCCCGAAGTCCTCGTTGTGTTTTTCAAGATTCATCGAGGCGACATCGACCAGTCCGGCGACCCCTACGGTTGAATTGACCAGCACGCGCATGCCGTCGGAGAAAGCCTGGATGAACTTGAACTGCAGCAGATCATTTGCCGTGACGATGACATCATCCAGATTCGAGAAAAAATTGATGACCATGCTCTGGCCGACAACCGGCATGACTGCCTTGTAGCCTTGCGCAAGCGGTTTGGTGATCGTCTTGTCTACAGTTTCGTTGAATGTATAGACCCCGCGGTTGAATCCTTCAAATGGATCAGCCGGGTTTTTGACAGCGGGCGAGGCGCAGGCTGTCAAAGCCAGCGTGGCAATAATAATAAAAAAGGGTGTGAGTTTCATTTTTTCAGGAAAAAACAGTCTTGGCTAATATTTCGCAGGGTACACCAGTTCGGTCTTTATTTCAAAATTTACTAGGCAGCCGTGGCGGGTGCTTGTAGTTCGCCGATGTGCAGACTGAATGCGCCCTCGTTGCGTTCCGCAAAAAAATGTTCCAGGCTGTAACGTACCGGGCGGAACGCCAGTTCATCCCAGGGAATTTCGGACTCGGAAAACAGTTTTACTTCCAGACTCTCCTGTCCGGGGAAAAAATCCAGATCCAGCAGGCGCGCCCTGAACAGCAGGTGTACCTGATCGATATAGGGCAGGCTGTACATCGAATATAAATCGATGATTTCGATGCGCGCATTGGCTTCTTCCAGCGTTTCGCGTACCGCAGCGTAGCCGGTGCTTTCGCCATTTTCCATGAATCCGCCAGGCAGTGTCCAGTATCCGTAGCGCGGTTCGATGGCGCGGCGGCAAAGCAATACCTTGTCTTCCCATTCCGGTATGGCGCCGATCACCATGCGCGGATTTTGGTAATGGATGATGCCGCATGTGGTGCAGATGTGACGTAAACGGCTGTCGTCCCCGGGGACGCGCAGTTCAACGGTTGCGCCACAGGCTGAACAGTATTTCATTTCCAGAATTGCCACCAGGATTTGACAGGTGCGCCGGTCTGAATATCGCCAACCGAAGTCGAGCTGTCATTTTTGGCCAGCACCTGTTTGGCGCTATCACGCAATTCCGGCATGCCCATTGCATCGTAGGATGAGATCATGATTTTCAGTGCTTCGCGCGTCGAGGGGCTATTCGGGTATTCATGGATGATGCCCTGTGCGCGACCCACGGCGGCGATATAGGCACCACGACGCAGATAGTAACTGGCGACGTGCAGTTCATGCCGTGCCAGTTCGTTTGACAGATATTGCATGCGCAGCCGTGCGTCCGGTGTGTACTTGCTGTCCGGGAAACGAATCACCAGATCCTTGAAGGCGTTGAATGAATCATTGGCCGCTTGCGGGTCGCGTTCGGACTTGTCCTGACCCGATACGGCGCTCAGCACACTGAGTTCCCCGTTGAATGTCGCCAGACCTTTTACGTAATAGGCATAATCCACATGCGGATTATTGGGAAATTGCTTGATGAAGCGGTCTGCCGTGGAGATCGCAGGGTCGGGCTCGGCCGTGCGATAATAGGCATAAGCCATTTCCAGCATCGATTGCTGCGCATACTGACCATAAGGGTAGCGCGACTGCAGCGATTCATACAGCTTGATGGCAGAGCTGTAATTATGGTCATCCAGTTCGGTTTTTGCCTGTTGATAGAGCGCTTCTGCGGACAGTTGTTTGGACGCGTCGGACGCTTCTCCAGTTGGCAGGGGTGAAAACATACTGCAAGCAGTTAACGAAAGTAACAAAAATACGGATAAACTATGGCGCATGACTGAATCCGAAAAAAATATGCGCGATTATAACGCAAACCTGACCTGCGACGATGTAATCCATTTTGTCGTGCCCACTAACTGTGCCGGTTTACGCCTCGACCAGGTGCTTGCCAGGCTGCTTCCCGAATATTCTCGCAGTCGACTGCAAGAGTGGGTTGTATCCGAACAAGTGCTGCTGGACGGTGAGCGGGCCATCTCGAAGCAAAAAGTATGGGGTGGCGAGAAACTCGACGTGCTGCCGCAACTGCGTGCTTCCGATCAGCCCTATCTGGCTGAGGATATTCCGCTAGATATTGTGTATGAGGATGAAACGCTGCTGGTGATCAACAAGCCGGTGGGGCTGGTGGTGCATCCTGGCAGCGGGAACTGGCAGGGCACTTTGCTCAATGCACTGCTGCACCATGCGCCGCAACTGGAAGCCGTGCCGCGTGCCGGTATTGTGCATCGTTTGGACAAGGATACCAGCGGCCTGCTGGTGGTGACCAAGACGCTGATTGCACAAACGCACCTGGTGCGACAGTTGCAAGAGCGTAGTGTGAAGCGCGAATATCTGGCGCTGGTGTATGGCGAGTTGGGATATGGCGGTGTGGTGGACGAGCCGATCGGTCGCCATCCTGCCAACCGCGTGAAAATGGCGGTTGTCGAATCAGGCAAAGCTGCGGTGACGCATTACCGGGTCGAGCAGGCATTCCCCAGTTGTACGCTACTGCGTTGTACGCTGGAGACCGGTCGTACCCATCAGATTCGGGTACATATGAGCTATCTGAAACATCCGCTGGTGGGCGACAGTGTCTATCTGAAAGGCCCGCAAAAATGTGTGCTGCCATTGCGTGATTTGCTGAGCCAATTCCCGCGTCAGGCCTTGCATGCGACCCGGCTGGCGCTGGTGCATCCTGCGACAGGTGAATTGATGCAATGGCATGTTCCGATGCCAGAAGACATGCAGCAATTGCTCAAAAATATCAAACAAGCATGCGATGAGTCTGCGTGAGCATTTGATTTTTCCCGATTGGCCTGCACCTGCCCATGTCAAGGCGCTGCAGACCACCCGACAGGCAGGTTTCAGTGCGGCTCCTTACGATAGTTTCAATCTTGGTATGCATGTGGGTGATGCGCATCTGGCGGTAGCGCGCAATCGCCAGTCGCTTGGTTTCCTGATGCCCAGCGAACCCGTCTGGCTGGAACAGGTACACGGCAACGTGGTGGTCAATGCCGACAGTGCAAGTTGTGTGCCGCAGGCCGATGCCTGCATCGGCAGGCATGGCGTGTGCGTGGTCATGACTGCCGATTGCCTGCCGCTGTTGCTGTGCGATAAAGCCGGTACGGTGGTGGGGGCAGTGCATGCAGGATGGCGCGGCCTCGCTGCGGGCGTGATTGAGGCGACGGTTGCCGCGATGGCGGTGGTTCCCGAAAATATGCTGGTATGGCTGGGGCCGGCGATCAGTCAGTCTGCGTTTGAAGTGGGGGATGAGGTGCGAGCGGTTTTTGTCTCGCGCGATAAAAATACTGCCGCTGCTTTCATGCCGGGTGCACCGGGCAAATGGCTGGCCGATATTTACCTGCTTGCGCGGCAGCGATTGCAGGCGCTTGGCATTACGCAAATTTACGGTGGCGAACATTGCACTTACCGTGAATCCGATCGGTTTTTTTCCTACCGTCGCGACGGCATCACCGGTCGTATGGGCACCTTCATCTGGCTTGAATAGCAGGGTTTAGTGTGTCCTGTAAGTCTTGTGTGTTGCAAGCACTCAGGGCGGCGTCAGCCAGTTATGTCCCGCCTTTTTCAATAATTCTTCAAATTTATCAGTCGGCAGAGGCTTGCTAAAGAAATAGCCCTGCACTTCATCGCAGCCTTGCTCGCGCAGGAAAGCAAGCTGTTCGGCTGTTTCTACCCCTTCGGCTATGGTTCTAAAGCCCAGATTTTTCGACATATTGATAATCGTCGCAACGATCGCCCGATCATCCGGATCGGTGTCGATGTCGTGCACAAAGGACTGATCGATCTTGAGCTTGTACAATTTGAATTTCTTCAGGTAGCTCAATGAGGAATAGCCGGTGCCAAAATCGTCTATCGACATGCGGATACCGCATTCATTGAGCTTGTCCATCATGGCGATGCCCTCCAGTGGATTATTCATCGCCACGCTTTCAGTCAATTCCAGTTCCAGATATTCCGCAGACAGCTGGGCTTCATCGAGTATGCGCGTGACCATATCGGGCAGGCCGGGATGGCGAAATTGTACGGCGGACAGATTGACTGCCATGGTGATCGGTGGGTATCCCTCGTCCAGCCAGCGTTTGAGCTGTTGCACCGCCATTTGCAGCACCCATTTGCCTATCGGCAAAATCAAACCCGTTTCTTCCGCGATCGGAATGAATTCTGCCGGGGATATTTCCCCCAATTCGGGATGCGTCCAGCGCAGCAGTGCTTCCGCGCCGATCAGCTGACCACCGGTGCAGTTTATTTGCGGCTGATAATGTAGCCGAAGCTGACCGAGTTCCAGTGCGCGGCGCAATGCATTGACTAATTGCATATTGCGCAAGGCCAGTTTTTGCATTTCCGCCGTGAAAAGACAGTACCTGTTGCGCCCTTGCCGCTTGGCACGGTACATCGCAATATCCGCATTTTTAGACAACGTATCCATATCCGTGCCATCTTCGGGATACAGCGCAATGCCGATTGAGGCGGTCACCACCAGATCATAAGGCTCCTGACGATAAGGCTGGGACAGCGTCTGCAATAATTTCTGCGCCACCTGTATTGCCCCGTTCGCATTGCTGCCGGGCAGGAGCAGGATGAATTCATCTCCTCCCAGTCTTGATGCCGTATCTTCCTCACGCAACAGGGATTTCATCCGCCTGGCCAACTCGATCAGCAGGGTGTCACCTATTCCGTGCCCGAGCGAGTCATTGATGTCTTTGAAGTTGTCGATGTCGATGAACATCATCGCCAGATGGCCATTGCTCCGTTTGGCCAGACTGAGCGCATATCTTAAATGTTCATCGAGTTGGCTGCGGTTGGGCAGGCCGGTCAACGTGTCGAAATTGGCCAGAAAATGGATGCGCGCTTCGTTCGCTTTACGCTCATTTTCGCTGGCGTAGCGATCCAGTGCGAAACTGATGTCCCCCGCCATTTCGGTTAGCAGATGCTGCGTCGATGCATCGAATGCGTTTTTTTCAACGGCGTACACGGTAAATGCACCGACGACGACCCCTCTGCGTTGCAAGGGCAGCGCAGCCGATGCCCCCCATGAATATTGCGCGGCATGTTCATGCCAGGGCAGGGTGAGCGGATTATTTTTAAAATCCTGGCACCAAACCGGCCTGTTTTCCCGGAATGCCGTGCCGGTAGGCCCCTGTCCGGACGGCTGGTCCGCTTCATGCGAAATCTCGATCCCCTCCAGATAGGCGATCCCTACACCAAAGGACGCAACCGGTTTGATCAATTCGCTCATCGGATCTGCCATACCGATCCATGCCATTTTCATGCCGCCGAAATGGACGACATCCTGACATATTTTGGGGAACAATTCCGCCTCGCTGCTGCAACGCACGATGGCTTCATTACAAAGGCTCAGTGCTGAATACAGTTGGCTCTGGCGCCGCAATTTGACTTCCGACTTTTGCAAGGCGGCACGATCCCGCTCCAGTTCGCGGATTTTCTGATCCAGCTTGCGGTTCAGCGTTTGTTCATGCATGCGCTCCAGTTCCACTTCAGACCGTTGTGGGGCAAGTGGTACGGGGAGTTTTTGCTGCTCATATTCTTTGAGCACCCCTTGCACGATCGTCATCAAGGCACTGCTGGACATGGGCTTGATGACAAAACGCGATGCGCCAACGGCCATGGCCATTTCCTTGTCCGATTCATCCAGATAAGTGGCGGTATAAAAGATAACCGGAATATGCTGCAATGCCGCATCGGACTTGATGTTTTGGCACAGCGAAAAGCCGTCCATTTCCGGCATCAGAATATCTGAGATGATCAGATCAGGCCGGTCGGCCCGGGCGCGCTCCAGCGCATCGCGTCCATTGACTGCTGTGCTGACGGTGTAACCTTCAGCCTGCAAATTGGCCTGCAGTACAATACGTGAATCCTCATCATCTTCGGCGATCAGGATTTTCATGGCTATTCTCCGATAACTTCCCGAATTTGCTGAACTACCCGACCTACATTAATGGGTTTTTCAATGTAACCGTTACAACCTGCCGCCAGTAGCGCCTCGCGATCCCCCAGCATGGCATAGGAGGTCATGGCGATGATGGGAATCGCGCCATTTAACGGTGAGGCGCGTATGCGCCTGGCGACTTCCAGGCCATCTATGTCCGGCAACTGGATGTCAAGAATGATAAAATCCGGTCGGTGTTCCAGCGTCATGGCAACGCCCTGCTCACCGCGCACCGCCCGCAGGGTGCGATAACCATTTCTTTCCATGATGAAGCAGATCAGCTCCATATTGTCATCGTTATCTTCAACAATCAGCACGGTCTTATTCACATTTTACTCCCGATAGCTGCGAACGGATTATCCTGCGGCAGATGGTATGGCAGGTGCAGGCTGAAGCGACTGCCTGCACCGGGCTGGCTGGTGACCGTAACCGTGCCGCCCAGCAATTCCTTCATCAATTTGCTGGTCAGGTACAGTCCCAGCCCCGTGCCACCTGCCTTGACGGTCAATTCTGAATCCAGGCGGACGAAGGGCTTGAATAATCGCCCCATTTCATCTGCGGACATGCCTATACCTTCATCCTGCACGCTGATAACCACCTGATCCTGTAACGGTTGTGCCGACACGCGGATGTCCCCCTGTTTTGAATATTTAATTGCATTGCTGAGCAGATTGAGCAAGCACTGC
The DNA here is from genome assembly GCA_963784505.1 of uncultured beta proteobacterium. Taxonomy (GTDB): domain Bacteria; phylum Pseudomonadota; class Gammaproteobacteria; order Burkholderiales; family Gallionellaceae; genus Gallionella. The sequence goes on from CAWASY010000034.1 coordinate 22,661, forward strand.
ATGAGTCGATGCCGATCCTGATGCAGGGCGATGTTCCCGGACAGCGGCTCCAGAACCAGTTTCAGTCCCTTCTTTTGCGCAGCGATTAAATGGTTCTGCACGGCCTCGTCCAGCATCTCGCCCAGCTCGAAATCGCGCGGTTTGGCTTCTATTTTACCCGCTTCAACCTTGGACAGGTCGATGATGTCCGAAATCAGCAGCAGCAGATGGCGGCCAGCGGCATGCACCCGTTTCAAATGATCGCGTTGCAATTCGCTGATCTCGCCAGACAGGCCCTGCAGCATCAGGTCGGTAAAGCCCAGGATGGAATTCATCGGTGTGCGCAGTTCATGCGACATCGAGGCGATAAACATACTTTTGAGTTTATCTATCTCCTGCAGGTGTTGGTTGGCGGCGGCCAGTTCGCTGGTGCGCTGCTCGACCATCGCTTCTAAATGCTCACGATGCTTTTGTAGTTCCTGCTCGATGAGCTTGCGCTTGGTAATGTCAAGAAAGGTAACGGCGCATTGTTTTGGCCCGGCCCGATAGGCGGTCACAGAGTAATAATGCCCAAGCAATTCCGAGCCCTGTTCCAACTGCTGCGGCTCGCCGCTCAGTGCCACCTGCCCGTAGATCCCTATCCAGTCGGTAGCATCGTTTTCGATGCCGGGCAGAATATGGGTCAATCGTTTGCCGATGACCTCCTGAATATTCAATCCGGTGGTCTGCTCAAATTTTTCATTGCCGTCGAGGATGACAAGGTCTACCGGCTTGCCTGTATCATCTTGCACGACTTCAAACACCACAAAGCCGGACGGCATGTTTCCAAACAACGCACGGTATCTGCTTTCTGATTCGATCAGGTGCTTCTCCGCCTGTTTACGCTCGATGGCAATGACGGCCAGTTCGGCCACCATTTCGATCGAATTGATATCCTGTTGGCTGGGCAGGCGTGGCTTGTGAAAATACATCGCAAAGGTTCCCAGTACCTTGCGGGATTGATCGAGTATGGGCTCTGAAAAACACGCCGCCAATCCATGCGCCAGTGCCAAATCCCGGTAATCCTGCCACAGCGAATCATGGGCAATATCCGATACGATCACCCTTTGCCCGAGGTAGGCTGCCGTGCCGCATGAACCGGCATTCGGGCCGATCTTTCCGCCATCAATAGCCGCATTGTAGGCGTCCGGCAGGTGAGGGGCGGCGCCAACGCGCAGATGCTGTCCGTCCTCATCCAGCAACAGCACCGATCCGGATAGATTGGGTAAGGTCTGCTCGATGGACAGTATCATTTCGGTGAGTGTATCGGTCAGGTTGCTGTCCGATTTAATAATGATTTCCATCAATTTCCCGCGCAATTGCATGAGTGTGCGCGACTGTATAGTTTCCGTAATATCGTCGTATACCCCCAAAATGCCAGTGACCGTGCCATTTTCATCATGCAGGGGTACTTTTGAGGTGCGCAGCCAGCGGGTGCGGCCATTGGGGGCGGTCTGGGGTTCCTCGAAGCCGAGCTTGGGGTAATTGCTGTCCATTACCTGTTGATCATCCGTCTGGTATGATTCCGCCTGATCCTGCCAGCCCATCTCAAAATCCGTTTTACCGAGTAGTTGTTCGGTGCTGGCGAATCCGGCATCCCTGGCAAACTGCGTATTGCAGCCTTGATAATGTAACGCCCGGTCTTTCCAGAAGATCCGTATCGGTGCCGTTTCGATGATGGATTGCAGCAATTGCATGGACGCGGCAAGGGCGTTTTTGGCCTGTTTGCGCGCGGTAATATCCAGCAGCGCACCGATCAGGGCCGGTTTGCCCTGATAGCTGGTGATCCGGCCATGCACTTCCAGATCGATAATTTTTCCCTGTTTGGACTGTCCCTGGCAGGTATAAACGGTATCGGCCAACTCGCCGGACAGGCGGCGGCGTATTTGTTCGGCCATCAGGGGGCGGCTTTGTTCAGTCATCAGATCAAGCGGATTCATGCGACCGATAAGCTCATCCAGACTGTAGCCGGAGAGGTTAAGGAATTGTTGATTCACATAGCGAAAAACACCGTCCTGTACCAGATAGACCACGATAGGCGAGGCATCGGCTAAGATGCGATATTGTTCATCCTTTTCGGACAGTGCTAAATTCGCCTGCTCGATACGCGTTTCGAGTTGCGCCCTGAGTGATCGCAGCTCTAATTGCTGGGTCTTCAATTTGGATTGCTGCGCCTTTAATTTAGCATGGCTCTGGGCCAGCGTATGGTACTGTACTCCTAGCTGTTTCTTGCTGTCGCCTATCTCATAGATGGTTGCGGTTAATAACTGCGCCTTGATGTTGGACAGATAGGACAGCGCCTGATTGGCCAGTGCCTTTTCCAGCAGGGTGCGACCGATGCGGCGGGTTTCATCCACCTGTTGCCGGTTGTTGTAGACATCCCCGCTCATCGCGCCCCCGTATCCAGATCCATGCCGCAGGGCAGGCTCTTGAGATATTCGAAAGCCTCTTGCACCTGCGCGCCCTCGATGATGGAGCCGTGTTGTGGCAGGATGCGCTCGATCTGCCAGCGTTGCTGCATGCGTTCAAGACAGGGGCGCAGCAGGGCATTGCCCGGCATGTAGGTCTCGTGCCAGGGTTTCATCGCTTCCAGATAGCCCGACTTGGCAAACAGCGACCAGTCATCCGAGATGCCGCCGAAGATGTCGCTGGTAAACAGTGATTTGGTTTTGGTGTCAAAGGTGACGATGGCGCCGGGCGAATGCAAAAAAGGCGTGAACATGAATTCCAGCACGCGTCCGCTAGCTAGCGTCAACGCGTAATTATGCTCGTCCACCGCATAAAATCCCGACTTTATCCCCTGATGGCGGATCAGGCGGATGGTGTTGATATGCGCTGCAATTTTAAGATCGGGGCGGTCGATGATATCCTCGACGATAGCCATATTTCCGCACACATCCGGGTCCTGGTGATGGGCGACGATCACCGAGATGGAGGCCGGATTGATGATGTCGATGACTTTACGCATGATGCGCGGAAAATCGGGAATCGAGCCGGGATCGAAGAACACCGCTTCATCGTGATCCAGCAGCAAATAGGGATTGCAATGCAGACCCGGCTCTGGATCGGAAAATCCCACCCAGAAAATATCGCGCAACACGGCAACGGCTTCATCGTAATCGGGGCTTTGCATGATCGTTCCCTTTTTTCAATAGCACATCGTTTATTATGCGCCCGTGTCGATCAAAAAGCATGCTTAATGAGGCGTTGATTAAATCAACCCGTTCGCCCTTGTTGAAGGGTAATTGACTTGCGGCATGGTTTGCTCAATTGGTCACCGGTAACAACGTTTCAGGTTTTATATATGAGAATAAAGTTGTGCATCAGCTCACATGAACATCTGGTCTTTCGTAATCGAATCCAGTAAAGTGTGCTTCCCTTACCAATAAAAAGAGCAATATCATGAGTGCAAAAGGCCAACAGTTGCAGGATCCCTTTTTAAATACCCTGCGCAAGGAACATGTACAGGTCGCCATCTATCTGGTAAATGGCATTAAATTGCAGGGGCAGGTCGAGTCATTCGATCAATATGTCGTTCTGCTTAAAAATAATTCCGTCATCCAGATGGTTTACAAACACGCGATTTCCACGATCGTTCCAGCGCGCGCAGTCAATATTGCCTATGACGATGCCGCAGACGAGTAATGCAGCAGTCCTCTGAAGGTTCACACGCGGCTATTCTGGTCAGTATCGACTTTGGCGTTGCGGATTATCGCGAAAGTCTGGAAGAACTGAATCTGTTGGCCCAGACAGCGGGTGTCAAAGCCGTGGCGACTGTCGAGGCTCGGCGTTCCCGTCCCAGTCCGTCGCTGTTTGCCGGGAGCGGAAAAATTCAGGAAATCGCCGAAATGGTTGAACGCATGGAAGTGCCGCTGGTTATTTTCAATCACGACCTGTCGCCCGCACAAATGCGCAATTTGACGGGCGCATTAAAGACCCGTGTCATTGACCGAACCATGCTGATTCTGGATATATTTGCGCAACGCGCGCAAAGCCATGAAGGCAAGGTGCAGGTTGAACTGGCGCAGCTGAAATACCTTGCTACGCGTCTGGTGGGTGCGCATACCGACATGGGGCAGCAGAAGTTCGCGGTCGGCGCTCGGGGTCCGGGTGAGACGCAGCTGGAACTGGACAGGCGCAAACTGGACAAGCGGGTGCATTTGCTCAAGGAACGTCTGGAAAAACTGAAGTCACAACGTGATGTGCAGCGGCGTTCGCGCAATCGTACCGGCGTTTTTTCGGTTTCCATCGTCGGTTACACCAATGCGGGAAAATCCACGCTGTTTAACCGACTGACCAAGGCCAATGTGTATGTTGCCAATCAGTTGTTTGCGACGCTGGATACGACTTCAAGACGCATGTATAGCGAAGGGGTTGGCGAAATCGTCATGTCGGACACGGTCGGTTTCATCCGGCATTTGCCGCACGGTCTGGTTGCCGCATTTCGCAGCACGCTCGAAGAGACGGTGCAGGCAGATCTGTTGCTGCATGTGGTCGATGTCAGCAATCCCAATCGGGATGACCAGATTCGGGAGGTGAACAAGGTGCTGGCTGAAATTGATGCGGATGGATATACCTCAGTTGATGGTTTACAACAAAATCGATTTAACGGATGAACCGTCGGGTGTCAGGCGCGACGAGTATGGTAAAATCTCGTCCGTTTTTCTCAGCGCTCATACCGGCGCGGGGATAGAGGATTTGCGTCTTGCCTTGTGCGAGGGCAAGGATGCCAAGCTGGCTTTCGAGCAAATTGAAAATCAAATTAAACAAGAGAGAAATCAGCCATGGGAATGAATGACCCGCAATGGGGTAACAAAAACAACAATGGCGGACCTCCTGATCTGGAGGCGTTGTTACGCAAACTCAATGCCAGGCTGTCAGCGATGATGGCGGGATAAGGGGGGTTCAGGCAGCGGTGGCAGTGGTGGTTCTTCCATGCCCAAGCTGGGCGGCAGTGGTATCGGCATTGCTGGGTATCATCATCGTGTTGATCTGGCTCGGTGGTGGCTTTTATATCGTCGATGCAAGTCAGCGCGGTGTCGTGCTGCGTTTCGGTAAAATGGTCGAAACGACCCAGTCAGGTCCCCGTTGGCATTTGCCGTATCCAATCGAAACGGTCGAAATTGTCAATCTGAGCCAGGTGCGCACCGTTGAGGTGGGTTATCGCGATAATGTCAAAAACAAGATATTGAAGGAATCGCTGATGCTGACCGATGATGAAAATATCATCGATATTCAGTTTGCCGTACAATACTTTCTGAGTGATCCGGGTGCATATTTGTTCAATAACCGCAATCCGGATGAAAATGTACGTCAGGCAGCGGAAACGGCGATTCGCGAGGTGGTCGGCAAGAATAAGATGGACTTTCGTGCTGTATGAAGGACGTGAACAGGTTGCCGCAGCTGCAACCAAGCTGATCCAGGAAATTCTGGATCGCTATAAATCAGGCATTCTGATCAGCAAGCTGACCATGCAAAATGCACAGCCGCCTGAGCAGGTTCAGGCCGCTTTCGATGATGCGGTCAAGGCAGGGCAGGATCGCGAAGCGCCAGAAGAATGAAGGCCAGTCCTATGCCAATGATGTCATTCCACGTGCCAGTGGTACAGCCGCGCGTCTGATACAGGAATCGGAAGGTTACGAAAAGAGTGTGATCGCCAATGCAGAAGGTGATGCGAGTCGTTTCAAACAGATTCTGGTTGAATACGAAAAAGCGCCGGTGGTGACGCGCGAACGTATGTATCTGGATATGATGTCGCAGGTCATGAACAATGTCAGCAAGGTGATGGTCGATCAGAAAAATGGCAACAGCCTGCTCTACCTGCCTTTGGACAAGTTGATGGGCGCCAGTCGCGCAGTGGATGCGTCTGCCGATACGGTTGTGCCTGCCAAGGCAGATGCTGCCCCGGCCTCATCGCAAAACAATGACAATACTGCTGCACAACGTGCACGCGACTCTCTATTTAGCCGTGATCGGGGTGCTCGATGAAAATCAATATCGCTAATATTCTGGTCGGCGCGGTTGTTGCGCTGATCCTGTTGAGTTTAAGCATGTTCGTGGTGGATCAGCGACAAAATGCCATCGTGTTCCAGTTGGGCGAGGTGGTCAGCGTCAAGACTGCGCCTGGGTTGTATTTCAAGATTCCGCTGATGCAGAACGTGCGGTTTTTTGATTCGCGCATCCTGACGCTCGATACCGGTGAGCCTGAGCGTTTCATCACGGCCGAAAAGAAAAACGTCATGGTGGATTCATTTGTTAAATGGCGCATCGTCGACGTGAAGCAGTTTTATGTCAGCGTCGGCGGGGACGAGCAGCGCGCCAATACGCGATTGATGCAGACAGTCAATTCCAGTATGCGCGAGGAGTTCGGTAAACGCACCATACACGAAGTGATTTCGGGTGAGCGTGAACAAATCATGACGGTATTGCGTGAAAAAACCGATGCAGACGCACGCAAGATTGGCGTGCAGGTGATGGATGTGCGTCTCAAACGCGTCGATTTCCCGCTTGAAATCAGTGATTCGGTGTATCGACGCATGGATGCCGAGCGTAAGCGTGTCGCGAACGAATTGCGTGCTTCGGGTGCTGCAGAAGGCGAAAAAATCAAGGCGGATGCGGACAGACAACGTGAGGTGATCCTGGCCGATGCGTATCGCGATGCCCAAAAAACCAAGGGTGAGGGGGATGCAAAGGCTTCAGCCATTTATGCCGCTGCGTTTGGTCGCAATGCCGAATTCTATTCGTTCTATCGCAGTCTTGACGCTTACAAGCAAAGCTTTAAAAACAAGAGCGATGTCATGGTGATGGATCCGAGTTCGGCTTTCTTTAAATACATGAAGAATCCGGCTAAATCGGCTAAATAGCTTTTCAGGTAACGCTGTGTTTCGGCCAGCGGGTATTGGAATAAAAATGCAAAATTGGTTACTCCCCGAATGTATACAGGACATGCTGCCGGACGAGGCATGGCGTGTTGAGCAAATGCGCGCGCAGGTTCTGGATTTATTGAGAAAATCAGGGTATCAGCTGGTGGCGCCGCCCTTGCTCGAATATGCCGAGTCACTGCTGATAGCTGGCAGTCCTGATATGGATCTTCGCACCTTCAAACTGGTTGATCAGTTGAGCGGGCGTACGCTGGCCCTGCGCGCTGACCTTACCCCGCAGGTGGCTCGTATCGATGCGCACCTGCTCAATCGTCAGGGAGTGGCACGATTATGTTATGCGGGCAGTGTGTTGCATACTCAACCGGCAGGCTTGAATCGCTCACGCGAGTTAATGCAAATTGGCGCTGAACTGTATGGTCACGCAGGGCTAGAGAGCGATCTTGAGATTCAGCAACTGATGTTGCAGGCGCTGGCATTGGTCGGCGTCAAGGACGTGCATCTTGATCTGGGGCATGTCGGGGTATTCGAAGCGCTGGTCAGTTACGCGCAACTGGATGAGCAGCTGGAAAGTGCGCTGTTTGCTGCGCTGCAAAGCAAGGACAGCACGGCCTTGCAGGGGCTGGTTGCGGGGCTGGATGCGCTGTCACGGCGCGCCTTGCTGGCTTTGCCTGCACTTTATGGCAGTTGTAGCGACGTGCTGGAGCGCGCGCGTTCGTTGCTCCCTGATTTGCCGCAAATTCGTGCTGCGCTGGCCGATCTGCAAGCCGTATCCGAGACCTTGCAGGTTACCAGTATCGGTATCGATCTGGCCGATCTGCGCGGTTACCATTACCACAGCGGCATGGTCTTCGCGGCTTACCATGCGGGCAGTCATGATGCGATTGCGCTGGGGGGGCGTTACGATGATCTGGGCAAGAGCTTTGGTCGTGCGCGTGCTGCAACCGGTTTTAGCATGGACTTGCGGCAGTTGTATCGCCTGCTGCCGACAGTAGCACCGCTTATGGGTATCAAGGCGCCTTGTGTAGCGGATCAGGCGTTGAATGAGGCCATTGCAACCTTGCGCGCGGCTGGCGAAGTGGTGGTGGTGAGTTTGCCGGGAAGCGCTGATTTCCCAGACGAATTGCAGTGTGATCGCGAACTGGTATTGCGTGAAGGAATCTGGCAACTGCTTGCTCTTTAAATAACTAACTCTGAAAGCTTTGTAATGGCTAAGAACGTCGTGGTAATTGGGACCCAATGGGGTGATGAAGGTAAGGGCAAGATTGTCGACTGGTTGACCGATCATGCGCAGGGGGTGGTGCGCTTTCAGGGCGGTCACAATGCCGGGCATACGCTGGTCATCAACGGCAAGAAGACGGTGTTGCACCTGATTCCATCCGGCGTATTGCGCGAAGGGGTGATGTGTTACATCGGCAATGGTGTTGTGCTCTCGCCTCAGGCGTTACTGAAAGAAATGGATGAATTGAAGGCTGCCGGTATTGATGTGTATGGCCGTCTGAAAATATCCGAAGCCTGCCCATTGATCCTGCCTTACCATGAAGCCATCGACAAGGCGCGTGAACTGGCCAAGGGCGATGCCAAGATTGGTACGACAGGTCGCGGTATCGGGCCTGCCTATGAAGATAAAGTGGCGCGCCGTGCGATCCGTTTGCAGGATATTTTCTATCGTGAACGTTTTGCCGCGAAACTGGGCGAAGTGCTGGATTATCATAACTTTGTACTGAAGAATTATTTCAATGCGCCGACCATCGACTTCCAGAAAACGCTGGACCAGACGCTGGCGTTGGGCGAACGCATCAAGCCGATGGTGATGGATGTGCCGCGTGCATTGTATGAAGCCAATCAGGCAGGCAGCAGTTTGTTGTTTGAAGGCGCGCAAGGTGCGTTGCTCGATATCGATCACGGTACCTATCCATTTGTGACCAGCAGCAACTGCATCGCGGGCGCGGCCTGTGCCGGTGCCGGTGTCGGCCCGCAGATGCTCAACTACGTGTTGGGTATAACCAAGGCTTATACCACGCGTGTCGGTTCAGGCCCGTTTCCGACCGAATTGTATGATGCAGAGGAGAAGTGCGATCCGATCGGCGAAGGACTGGCGCGTCGCGGTCACGAATTCGGTTCCACTACCGGCCGTGCGCGCCGCTGCGGCTGGTTCGATGCGGCTGCATTGAAGCGCTCCATCCAGATCAATGGCGTGTCAGGGCTTTGCATCACCAAGCTTGACGTGATGGATGGCATGGAGACCGTGCGTATCGGCGTGGCCTATCGCATCAATGGGGTGGACAGCGATATCCTGCCGGTAGGCGCGGATTTGCTCACCGATTGTCAGGTAATTTACGAGGAAATGCCAGGCTGGTCGGAAAGCACACTGGGTATCCAGCAGTATGATGCCTTGCCGCAGGCGGCACGCAATTATCTGGAGCGCATTGCGATCGTTTGTGGTGTGCCGGTGGACATGGTGTCGACAGGGCCGGATCGCGATGAGACCATCGTGCTGCGCCATCCATTTGCATGATGCTGTTCGCTTGAAATCGCTGTAGCGCCGACGTTAACGATATAAATTCGGGAATTGTCGGCGCAGTTCGGCCAGTTTGGGCAGGTCGTAATACACAATATAGGGCTGGTCAGCATGCAAGACCAGATAGTTTTGGTGATAGGCTTCTGCCGGATAGAACTGTTGCAGTGCGACAACCTGCGTCACTATCCTGTCGGAAAAGGGATGTGCCGCAGCCAGTTTGCCGATGTAGTGTTGCGCTTCGCTCTGTTGTTGGGCATTCGTATAAAAAATCACCGAACGATATTGCGTACCGATATCCGGCCCCTGAAAATTCAGCTGGGTGGGATTGTGTGCCACGTTGAAAAAAACCTGCAGCAACTGGTTAAAGGACACCTGTGCCGGATCGAATGTCACGCGCACTGATTCTGCATGGCCGGTATTGCCGAGGCTTACCTGCGGATAGTTGGCGCTTTGGGCATTGCCACCGGCATAGCCGGAAGTGGTCGCACTCACGCCCCTGACATGCTTGAATACCGCATCCACCCCCCAGAAGCAGCCGCCGGCGAATACGGCGGACTGAGTCGCAGCAAATGCGGTAGATGACATCACGGACAGCACTGTCAGCGTAGTTAAAAGCATCCTTGTTGATTTCATCATAAACTCCAGCCTAGCCGAAGGTGAAGGCATATGCCTCCAGTCCCGGTGCATCGGTTTTAATTTCCAGCAGGCCATTTTTCTGGGTCAGTTGGTCAGTCAGTTCATACAGCGTATTGCGCTCGACAGTGAGGGTGGTAACAGGCTTGCCATTCAGGGTGACGCTCAGGTGCACCGTTTTGCCTGTGGCATTGCCCAGCACAAGGAAAACCTTGCGCGCCCTGAAGTTGAAACGCAGCGCAGCATTAACATCCATTGCGACGATTTTTTCGCCTTCCACGCGCCATTTGCCGTTCAGCGCCCAATGATCTTCAGTCAAGGTTGTCGGGAAGCGGTAATTGCCCACCGCGTCGCGTTGTATTTTGCCACTGAAATTGCTTGCGCGCGCATAGCCCAGATAAGTTTCCAGTGTCTGATCAGGCGAGAATTCTGGCCCGGCTGCCGTATCGCTTACCCCGTTTTTTAGCCCGAGCAAATAGCGGATGTTGTTTTCGGTCTGCTGGTAATTGCCTTCGCCAAAATGGGTATAGACCACCTGACCCGTCGCATCGATCAGATAATGCGCCGGCCAGTAACTGTTTTTGAACCGATCCCATGTGGACAGAAGGTTGTCCAGTGCGACCGGATAGCGGATGCCGTGCTGGCTGATGGCGGCTGCCACATTCGCCGATTTTTTCTCGAATTCGAATTCGGGTGCATGCATGCCGATGATGACCAGTCCCAGGTTACGGTATTTTTTATCCCATTCGACAAGATGGGGCAGGGTGCGCACACAGTTGATGCAGGAGTAAGTCCAGAAGTCGATCAGCACGACTTTGCCGTGCAAGGATTGCAGGGTCAGCGGGCTCGAATTGAACCAGTCCTCAATGCCTGCAAATTCGGGAGCGGCGTAGGGCGTTTTCAGACCATCCTGCAAGGTCAATTTCTCGCTCGCCTGTTCGGTTTTTTGCTCGGTAGTGAACAGCGTTTGAATATCCACGCCGGATGCGATCCAGGCGACCGATATCAGGATCAATATGCCGAAAATTCTGCGCAGCGTTTCTGTGTGACGTGTAATCAGTCCCAGTTTGTTCATCAGGCGACGTCCAAAAAGTGCGATGAGCAGCATCGGTATGCCTGCGCCAATCGCGAACGAGAGGATGATGAGATTGCCAGCAGTATCGCTTTGCTGGCGTATGACCTGCACCAGTACGGTTGCGAGTATCGGGCCTGCGCAGGGTGTCCACACCAGTCCGATCAATGCGCCGATGAGTATGCCGCTCATTAGCCCTTCGCCGCGTGTCATGGCAAGCCGGTTGCCAAAATTGGCCGCGCTGTGTGTCAGTGTACTGAATTTTTCCGATAGTTTATCGAATAGCAATATCAGGCCAAACAGGGTGAGCAGTACCAGCGATCCCTGCTTGATGATGTCCAGATCGATGCCCAGCAGTGCGACGATATGCCGTGCGGCGATGGCAAACAGACTGAATGCCAGCACGAAGCCGATAATGATGCCATAGGGGCGGCGTCGGCCACCCTCAACTGATGCGGCCAGTATCAGCGGCAGCACCGGCAGGATACAGGGGGAGGCAATTAGCGCCAGCCCTTCGAGTAAGGCCAGTCCCATTTCCGGCAGATTCATGCGGCGTCACCCGGAATAAAACGCAGCGCAACACCGTTGTTACAGTAGCGCAGACCCGTGGGTTCCGGGCCATCGCTAAACACATGACCATGATGTCCGCCGCAGCGGGCGCAGTGATATTCGGTGCGCGGTGCGAACAATTCATGATCAATTCTGGTTTGCACGTGACCGGGCAATACGTCAAAAAAGCTTGGCCAGCCGGTGCCGCTGTCGAATTTGAAGGTTGAGGGGAATAGCGGTAGCTCGCAGGCAACACACACATACAGGCCGCTGCGCTTCTCGTGGTTGAGTTCACTGGTAAAAGCGCGCTCCGTGCCCGATTCTCGCAGTACCGTGTATTGTGCGGGCGTGAGCAGCTTTTTCCACTGTGCTGCGGAAGTGTTCAAGTGTTCAATAACGGCTGCCAGCGAGACCTGTGCATATGCCAGTGTCACGCCCGCAGTCGCCAGTTTGATGAAATTACGTCTGTCCATGTCCCAGCCTCCTGTGATAAATCGGAATTACTCCGCTTGCACATGAATTCGGATGAAACGCGCAAAAGGTTACATTGCCTTCAGACTGTATAAATATTCAGCAATAATATAATTACGCAATATGTTAGACGCGCAGCAAATCTGTCAGTCGCGGCCTTGATGGTCGCCACGGTTTTCATTGTCCCCCTGATCGCGACGCGTGTTACGCTCATCGCTGCGGCTGTTGTTTTGCCGCGAGCTGCGATCATCACGACGATAATCCGGTTGCTGTTCGCGCACGGGACGATCTTCGCGATGCGCATCGTCACGGTGTTCGCCGCCATAGACGGGTGAGTAGCGATGTTGACCGCCATCATAAACACAACCAGCCAGTACACTGCCCAGTAGTACACACAAAAGTATATTTTTCATTGCCGGTCCCGGATTATTGAATGCAGGTTTATAACATTAAACTTAAATCGTATGCGTAACAATCGTATTCATATAGTGGCATCTTTGGCTTATGGGGCTGGCACATTATTTTGATCCACGATGTAACCTTTTTTTTCGTATCGCCGAATCAAGGGGTGGAGGCACATGCTCCGCCACTTTAAAATTTATAAAGGATTAAATGATGAACACAACTCAAGGCATACTCACAGCAGCAATCGGTGGTTTATTGATGATGGGGCTCGCTGGTAATGCATCGGCTGCGGCAGACATGAAGATGGAAAAATGTTTCGGTGTTGCCAAGGCAGGTCACAACGATTGCGGCAGTAAATTGGCCGGTCATTCCTGTGCAGGGCAGGCGACAAAAAACAGCGATGCCAATGATTTCGTCGCTGTACCCAAAGGCACTTGCGACAAACTGGCCAATGGCACAGTCGCGCCGGCTGGCGCAATGATGATGAAATGATGAGCCTGCCCGCAAGCCTGTCGTTACCCTGCACCCCAGGCATCGGCTTGCGGGCACCTCATTACCGCGAAGTGCTGGAACGTCGGCCTGATCTCGGTTGGGTCGAAGTTCACAGCGAGAATTTTTTTGGCGGTGGTGCCGCGTTGCATACCTTGTTGCAGGTAGCCAGTCAGTATCCTGTCAGTCTGCACGGCGTTGGCATGGGGTTGGCGTCACCTGATCCACTGGATGCGGCGCATTTGCGTTCATTGCGACGCTTGTGTGATGCAATCAATCCTGCCAGTGTCTCCGAACATTTATGCTGGAATACCGTAGGCGGTATCGCCATTAACGATCTACTGCCTTTTCCCTACACCAAGGATGCCTTGACTCATGTCGCTGCACGTGTGGAACAGGTGCAGGAAGCATTGGGGCGCAGCATACTGGTCGAGAATTTGTCATATTATCTGGCGTTTACCAGCAGCGAGATGCCGGAGCAGGCGTTTTTGTCAGAACTGGTTGCGCGCACCGGATGTGGCATCCTGTTTGATGTGAACAACCTGTATGTCAATCAGGTGAATCTGGGCGTGGATGCCGCCGCGTTCATCAACGGCATTCCGGCAGCCGCAGTGGGTGAATATCACCTTGCCGGTGCCAGCCTGATGGAGGGCTGTCTGGTGGATACCCACAGCGCGCCGGTGTTTGATGAGGTCTGGCAATTATATGAAATGGCGTTGCGCCAGATTGGCAAACGTCCGACCTTGATTGAATGGGATGTGGAAATTCCTGCGCTGACGGTATTGCAAAATGAGGCAGCTAAAGCGCAGCGGCGAATGGATGCGCGATGACAAACTGGATTAATACGCTGGAAAAATTTTCTGTCGTCATCCGTAGCGGTGAGGTTTTTTCGCAAGGTGAGGTGATTTGTCCCAACTATAGCCAAGCGCGCGGTGTAGACGTATACCGCAACAACTATCGGGGCAACCTGCACGATGCACTGGCAGGCGCGTACCCCGTCATCCGTCAACTGGTGGGCGAGCAATTTTTTCGTCAACTGGCAAGGCACTATATCGAGATTCATCCGTCCGGTAGCGGGAATCTGCATGACTATGGCACCGGCATGGCGAAATTTTTAACTGGCTATATTCACACAGATCAATTGGCTTATTTGCCCGACATGGCAAGGCTGGAGTGGGCATATCACCTGGCCTATTTTGCCGATGATATTGCGCCCTTCGATGTCATGCGACTGGCAGGCGTTGCGCCCGAGTCATATGGTGAACTTCGCTGGCGCCTGCATCCGGGGTGTACGCAGCTTATATCCGATTACCCCATCTCAAGGATATGGCAAGTGCATCAGCAAGCGTTACCCACCCATTTTGAATTTGATCTGGGTAGCGGTGGTGAAAGTCTGTTGGTGTATCGCTATGGCCTTGAAGTACAAATGATCATGCCCTTGCCGGGTGATTATTGCTGGCTTGAACGGATGCGATGCGGCATGACGATGGGTCGTGCGACCGATGAAACGCTGGTAGATTACCCCGATTTCAATTTGCTGGACAGTTTGCGCTATTGGCTGGGTGCAGGCGTGTTGATCGACTTTGATATACATACTGAGGAAAAATGATGAAAGGTCTATTCCGCCTGTTGGCTATTTATTACCGCAGCAGCCGGTGGGTTGTCTGTGCAGCGCCGCTGCTTGATGTGGGGCTTCGCTTGTTTCTGGCAAATGTGTTTTTTAAATCGGGCCTGACTAAAATTCAGACCTGGGAGAGCACGCTTTACCTGTTTCGCGAGGAATACCACGTGCCGTTATTGCCGCCAGATTTGGCTGCCTGGCTTGCCGCCGGTGCGGAACTGGCGCTGCCGGTGTTGCTGGTGTTCGGTCTGTTCGGACGTTTTGCTGCGGCAGGACTGTTTGTGCTCAATGCGGTCGCGGCCTATTCCTACTACGATCAGTTGAGTGAGGCGGGGCTTGATCAGCATCTTTACTGGGGGATATTACTGGCGGTATTGCTGGTTCATGGTTTGGGAAAATGGTCGCTGGATGCATGGCTGGAGAAACGCTGCACATAACAGCGGTATCGTTGAGTTATGATTCGTTCAACCAATTTACGATAAGCCATTTTAGTGACGGATCCTGGCGATAATTTTGCGCGGCTGATGAAGTGCGCCCTTGATGGCGATGCGCGTGCCTATGCGAGGCTGCTGGAAGATACCGCACGCATGTTGCGTCCCTTCCTGTCCAGACGTCTGCACAGCAGTGCAGAGGTGGATGATGTGCTGCAGGAAATACTGCTGTCCATACACAAGGCGCGTCACACCTATGATGGTAAGCGTAGCTATAAACCCTGGGCATTTGCGATTGCAAAATTTCGACTGCTCGATCATCTGCGTGGGCATTATGCCGATGGTCTGTATGGTGCCGAGGATTTATCCGATCTGGAAGAAGTGTTGCCGGATGAGGCAAGCGTCGGCGGATTCAGTTTTGAGTCCATCAACGGCGAACTTGAAAAGCTTCCCGAAAAGCAGGCAGCCATATTGCGCTTGATGCACAGCGAAGGCTATACGGCCAAGGAGGTCGCAGCAAAGATCGGCATGAACGAGTCGGCCGTGAAAGTGGCGGCACATCGTGCCTATAAGGTATTGCGGGAGAAGTTGGAGCGCTAATGGATAACATTGAAAAGCTGGTTGCAAAACTGAGTCAGGAAGTGGGGAGCGTCGCGTGCGCGCCTCATCCCGTGCTGTTGGGCTTGAAATGGCTGGCGGGCGCATTTGCCTATCTTGTCGGCTCGCTGTTGATTTCGGGTGTGCGCCCGGACCTGTTACAGCAATTTCACCAACCCTGGTTCGCAGCCGAGATCGTTTGCCTGTTCGCGATTGTCATCGCCACCGCATTGAGCGCAGCCGTGCTGGCTTTTCCGGATATGCATCAGAAGCGAGCCTGGGCGTATGCGCCCGTGTGGATATTCGCGCTGTTTGTGTCGGTCATGTGGTTTTCCTGGCTCGCCGACACACCGCCATCGCCCTTGCCTGTACATAGTATTGAATGCACATTGGCTATTTTGATGCTGTCATTCCTGCCGGCGGTGGGTATTTTTTACGTCATGCGCCAGTTTGCCAGTACGCATCTGTGGCAGTCCGGTATTGTCGCGGTATTATTTGCCTTTAGTACCGGGGCATTGTGGTTGCGGCTGTATGAGCCGACCAATTCGATCATCCACGTGATCGAATGGCATTATCTGCCGATGATAGGTGTGGTTGCACTGGGCTATGGTCTGGGTAAATGGCTGCTTAAATGGTAGCGTCTGTGTCGATTGTGTCTGGTTTATCGGCAAGTTGCTGCGTTTTGGCGAACTCCTACGGAAACGAGAGGCTTGCGCAGTCATTGTGATAAAATTCGCCGGGCGTTGGATATGCAACGGCCTACGATATGACGGTAATGGGAAAGTATGAAATCAGGCTGTGTGGTTAATGGTATAGGGTTTGGTATGGATGGAAATGGTGAAATGAAAAAACCCCATGTTTCCATGGGGTTAGTCATTGTATCTGGTGCCCAGAAGAATATCGGTCACGCAAGCGCGACCCCGGCATCCGTTGCACCGGATGCCCTTCGAGTCCTGTCGCAAAACACGCAGGTGTTTTGCTTTCTGGGCGCAAAAAAAATAGACCGCTTGCGCGATCTACTTTTTATTGTTGGTGCCCAGAAGAGGACTCGAACCTCCACACCTTGCGGCACACGGACCTGAACCGTGCGCGTCTACCAATTCCGCCATCTGGGCATTGCATGTTTGTGCAAGGCGCGCAATTTAATAGTTAAAGGACAGTTTGTCAATGAAAAAGAAAAATAATTTACGCATGCAGGACCCGTTCCTTGAACGCGAGCGGGAACAATACGAACATCCTCTGCCGAGTCGCGAGTTTATTCTGCAGATTTTGACCGAGCACGGCGCGCCCATGATAGACGATGATCTGCTGGATATGCTGCTCATCGAACGTGAAGAAGAAGACCTGTTTTCCCGTCGCCTGCGCGCGATGGAGCGCGATGGTCAGATCATGCGCAACCGCAAGCGTGCAATTTGCGTGATGGATAAGCTCGATCTGGTCAAGGGCCGGGTACAGGGTCATCCCGATGGTTTCGGTTTTCTGGTTCCGGAAGATGGCAGCACTGATATGTTTCTGTCAGAAAAGGAAATGCATCAGGTGTTGCACGGCGACGTGGTGATGGTAAGGCAAGCCGGTGTGGACAGACGCGGTCGTCCCGAGGCAAAGATTGTTGAAGTGCTCGAACGCGCCAATAATAAAGTAGTCGGCAGATTGTTCGAGGAGCATGGTATTCAATTCGTGGTTGCTGAAAATCGCCGCATCAGCCAGGATATTCTGGTTGCGGCGGGTCAGTCCGCTGGCGCCAAGCCGGGTCAGGTTGTGATACTGGAACTGATCAAACATCCTGACAAGCATGCACAACCGATCGGGCGTATCTCGCAGATACTGGGTAACTATGCCGATCCGGGTATGGAAATCGAGATTGCCTTGCGCAAGCATGATCTGCCCTACGAATTCCCAAGGGATGCTGAACTTCAGGCAAAAGCCATTTCACCTGTTGTGGCCGGGGCTGACTGGGCGGGACGAGAGGACATCCGCCACTTGCCGCTGGTGACCATCGACGGCGAGACGGCACGCGATTTTGACGATGCGGTTTATTGCGAACCGGAAAAAGGCGGTTACCGCCTGGTGGTGGCAATTGCCGATGTCAGTCACTATGTTAAGACCAACGATGCGCTCGATCGCGAGGCGATATTGCGCGGTAATTCGGTTTATTTTCCGCGACGTGTGATTCCGATGTTGCCCGAAGAGTTGTCCAACGGTCTGTGTTCGCTTAATCCCGAGGTGGATCGCCTGTGTATGGTGTGCGACATGCATGTGAGCAGCAAGGGCGAAATCGGCAAGTATCGTTTTTATCCGTCGGTGATGTATTCCAATGCGCGCCTGACCTACAATCAGGTTGCCGAAATGCTGGCTGTGCCGGATGGCGAGCTGGCCAGCAGCATGCCGGCTATCGTGCCGCATCTGCAACATCTGTATGAGTTATTCCAGAAGCTTCTGAAAGCACGTGAAAAACGCGGTGCGATTGATTTTGAAACGGTGGAAACGCAGATGATTTTTACCGATCAGGGCAAGATTGATCGCATCGTACCGGTGGTTCGTAATGATGCGCACAAATTGATCGAGGAGTGCATGCTGGCCGCCAATGTGTGTGCGGCAGGATTCTTGCATGAACATGAGCATACCGTGCTGTATCGCGTCCATCAGGGGCCGACACCCGAGAAGCTCGAAGCCTTGCGTGAATTTATGAAGGAATTCGGCCTTGGTTTGACGGGGGATGACGAACCGCAGGCGGCAGATTACTCCCGGTTGCTCAAGAAAATCAAGGGGCGCCCCGATGCGGGATTGCTGCAGACCGTGATGTTGCGATCCTTGCGACAGGCAAAGTACGAGCCGGAAAATATCGGCCACTTCGGTCTGGGCTACGAGGCCTATACCCATTTTACGTCGCCGATCCGGCGCTATCCGGATTTGCTGGTGCATCGCGCCATCAAGGCGGTATTGCAGGGGAAACAGTACAAGCCCGCGCAAAAATGGGCTGAGTTGGGCATCCATTGTTCGATGACAGAACGCCGTGCAGATGATGCAACGCGCGATGTCGAGGCGTGGCTCAAGTGTTTTTATATGCGCGATCATTTGGGCAGTGTGTTTACCGGTACGGTGTCATCGGTTACGGGATTCGGCATGTTCGTCTCGCTGGACGATCTGTATGTCGAAGGTCTGGTACATATCTCGGAGCTGGGCAAGGATTACTTCCATTTCGATGCCACAAAACACCATTTGCTGGGTGAGCGGACCGGGAAAAGTTATCGACTGGGAGATCGCGTACAGGTGCGTGTCGTGAAGGTAGACATGGAAAGCACCAAGATTGATTTTGTGCTGCATTCGGATGAGCCGGAGGTGGAAGTAGCAGTGCCTGTCAAGCCTCGCAAGAAGCGCGTCAGGGGGAAGAAAATAACATGGCTGACCTGAGACTCATATACGGTTTTCACGCGGTTACTTCGCGCATCCGGCAGAATCCGGATGGCGTGATGGAAATCTATTTGCAATCGCAGCGGCAGGATCAGCGTATGCGCGATCTGATTAAATTGGCGGAAGACTGCGGGGTGCGCGTCATTCCTGTTGACGGTGCGCGGCTTGATGGGATGGCGGGCGGTCAGCGGCATCAGGGTGTTGCGGCGCGTGTCGATGCGGCGCGGCGCGTGCAGCATCTGTCCGACGTACTTGATACGCTGACCGAGCCGCCTTTATTGCTGGTGCTCGATGGAATACAGGATCCGCATAATCTGGGCGCCTGTTTGCGCAGCGCGGATGCCTTTGGCGTGCATGCGGTGATTGCGCCCAAGGATCGGGCGGTCGGGATTACCGCGACGGTTGAAAAAGTGGCCTGCGGCGCAGCTGAAACGGTGCCTTACATTACGGTTACCAATCTGGCACGTACCCTGCGGGAACTGAAGGAGCAGGATATCTGGGTGGTCGGTGCGGCAGGCGAGGCTAAGCAGGACTTGCATAGCTTTAAACATCCCGGTGCGTTGGCCTTGGTGCTCGGTGCGGAAGGCGAAGGGTTGCGCCGCCTGACGATGGAAACCTGTGATGAGCTGGTACGCATTCCGATGCTGGGCAGTGTGGAAAGCCTGAATGTGTCGGTCAGTACCGGTATTTTGTTGTTTGAGGCCAGACGGCAGCGGGCTGCTGGTGTTTAATGTTCGTATCAGTACAGTCAATCATAATTGGAGAGCGTGATGAAAATATCGAACTTGGTTTTGGCGGTTGGGTTGTTGACGCTGAACGTGGCTCAGGCAAGTGAATTTGATGGTATTTGGCTGGGTGCGAAACTTGGAAACAATAGTTCTTCATTTACTGGGCTAGATAGCAAGAATGCAACATCCTTCGGGCTGGAAGGCGGGTATAACTGGGATTTCGAATCCTATTTGCTCGGTTTGAGCGGCTTTGCCGATTACAATGGCCGTGCAACACATAATCCGGGCCTGCTAAGTTATGGCAGTCGAGTCTATGGCTTGGATGCCAAGCTGGGTTTTTCTATGGGATCGTGGCTGCCCTATGCCAAGCTGGGTTATGCTCATACCATGCAAAATAATGTGGTTAATCCGCTCTCGGGCAACAGTGCGCATATCGGATTCGGACTGGAATACAAGTTAATGCCAAGTCTGGGGGTGTCAGCAGAATTTACCACTGCCAGCGCGAAGAATGGGGCGAACAAACTCAATAATAATAATTTTACGCTCGGCCTTAATTATTATTTTGACAGTACGCCGAAACCGGTGCCGCCCGCAGTGCCATTTCCTGAACCCGTTCGTGCCGCTCCAGTGGTAGAAGCAGCTTCTGCACCAATTTCTGCACCAGCGCCTGAAATCAAGCCAGAGCCAAAGGAGGTCTGGAAGACGTTGCTGGAAGAGAAGCCAGTCACGTTTGACGGCGTTAATTTCGCGACGGATTCCTCTCAATTGCAAGGTGATGCGAAATCGAAACTGGATGATGTGGCTGAATTTGCCAAATTGTACCCGGATGCGCAGTTGAATATAGCCGGTCATACCGATTACCGGGCTGGTAAATCGAAAAAGGAATATAACCAGAAGCTGTCCGAACGCCGTGCGGCATCCTTCAAGGCTGCGCTGGTTGAGAAAGGGGTTGCAGCCGAACGTATCAGTACGGTGGGGTATGGTTTCGATCAGCCGCTTGCAGATAATAAAACTGAAGCGGGTCGGGCACAAAATCGCCGCGTAGAAATTCGTTCCCTTATCAAGCAAGAAAAGAAAGTGCAGGTAAAAGACGGGGAATGACTGCTGTTGTATTTTTACAACAGCAGTTGCATGTTCGACTGTTTGGGATAGAATGCCTTGCAGAAAATTGCATTACCCCAAATTTAAGAAGTTTAATGAATAAAAAGGATAAGCTATGAAAATGAGCACAATCAGTATCGTTCTTGCAGCCGCGCTGTTAAGCATGACCGCAGTACAGGCCAGTGAATTTTCCGGCGGATTTCTGGGTGCAAAAGTTGGCTCCAACCGTTCCGATGTTGCTGGTGCAGGTACCGTTGCGTTGCCTACATACAGTGCAGTCAGTGCAAACACCTACGGATTTGAAGGTGGTTACAACTGGGATATGGGCACCAACTTTCTGGTGGGCCTGAGTGCCTTTGCTGACTTCAATCAGAAGAAAGTACACGCTACGGCGCCAGCGGCGGTGAATACCGGTAATTATGGCTCCGATGTCTATGGTTTGGATGTCAAGCTGGGTCTGCCTTCCGGTAACTGGCTGCCTTATGCCAAGTTGGGTTATGGTTCTGCGCGTGCAACAGGCGGTGTGCTGACAGGTACATACGCTGGCGCGCATCTGGGGCTGGGTGTTGAATACAAGTTCGCATCTCACTGGAGCCTTGCCGGTGAATACACGACTACATCAGGCAAAAACAATGGCCTGAAGCTGAATAACAACAACCTGACCATCGGGGTGAATTATTACTTTGATTCTCCTTATGTGGCGCCTGCAGTAGTCGCTGCCGCTGCCCCTGTTGTAATGAAAGCAGAGCCCGCACCTGTTGAAGCGCCTGCGCCGGTAGCAGTTTCTGAAACCACCAAGACATTGCTGTCCGACAAGCCGGTTAGTCTTGAAGGTACTAACTTTGATTTCAATTCTGCCAAGCTGCGTCCAGCTGCAGACAAGAAGCTGAGCGAAGTGGCTGAATTTGCTGGGCAATACAAGGACGCCAAGCTGAATGTAACAGGTTACACCGACAGTATCGGTACGGATGCCTACAATCAGAAATTGTCCGAGCGTCGTGCAGCATCGGTTAAGGCTGAGTTGGTAAAGAAGGGCGTTGCTGCTGATCGTATCGCTGCTGAAGGCAAGGGTGAAGCAAATCCGGTTGCTGACAACAAGACTAAAGCGGGACGTGCACTTAACCGCCGTGTTGAAATTCGTTCGGTGATTAAGGTTGAAGAACAAGTACGCGTGATTCGTTAATTTTCACGGGTTTCAATGAAGCGGGCTGGAGACAGCCCGCTTTTTTTTATGCATAATGCGTTAATATTTCCAATAATAAACTGACTATTCGATGAAACTGGCCATTGCGCAAATCAACTGTGTTGTAGGAGATATTGAGGGAAATTCATCAAAAATTCTGCGCAATGCAGAGCGGGCCAGGCTGGCAGGGGCGGATTTGATGTTGACGCCCGAGTTGAGCCTGTGTGGTTACCCGCCCGAGGATTTGCTGTTGCGAGGCGGTTTTTATAAAGCCTGCGCTGTCGCGCTCAGTGAGCTTGCGCAGAAAATTTCTGGTATTGCGGTACTGGTCGGGCATCCGCATGAGCAGGGTGGCAAACGCTATAACGCGGCGTCCCTGTTGCGTGATGGCCGGGTGGTGGCGACTTATTGCAAGCATTTTTTGCCCAATTATGCTGTGTTCGATGAAGAACGTTATTTTGAAAGCGGTCATCAGCCGCTGGTGTTTGAATTAGGTGGCATTCGTTTCGGCGTCAATATTTGTGCCGATGTGTGGGAGTCTCATGCTGCCAGTCTTGCTCGCGATGCGGGTGCACAGGTGTTGCTGGTGCTTAATGCTTCTCCATATGCGCTGACCAAGCAAGCCGCGCGCTTTTGCACCCTGCGGCAGCGTATTGCGGAAACCGGCTTGCCGGTGATCTATGCGAATATGGTTGGCGGCCAGGATGAGCTGGTTTTCGACGGCGCTTCGTTTGCGATGAATGCAAAAGGCGAATTGACGATGCAGTCCAATGTTTTTGATGAAGGTTTGTCCATCGTGCAGTTGTCTGCGGACATACAACCCTTTGGCGAGATTGTCGTATTGCCGTCAATGGAGGCTACTAGCTATCGTGCCTTGTGTTTGGGCTTGGCCGATTATGTTGCTAAGAATCGCTTTCCTGGGGTGTTGCTGGGACTGTCAGGTGGCATCGATTCGGCATTGACGCTGGCGATTGCCGTTGATGCACTGGGCGCGGATAAGGTTCATGCAGTGATGATGCCTTCCGATTATACTGCACAGATCAGTCTGGATGATGCCCGTGCGATGGTGGATATACTCGGCGTAAAGTATGATGAGTTTCCAATTTCATCTGTTTTACAAGGCTATCTGCAGACTTTAAGTGTGTCGTTTGCGGGGTGTGCGGAAGATACCACCGAGGAAAATCTGCAGGCGCGGATTCGTGGCAATCTTTTGATGGCGTTGTCCAATAAATTCGGCTCCATCGTGCTCACGACCGGCAATAAATCCGAAATGAGTGTCGGTTATGCTACCTTGTATGGCGATATGGCCGGTGGTTTCTCGGTATTGAAAGATGTGGGCAAGTTGCTGGTATATCGTTTGTCGCGTTACCGCAATACACTCGGAGAGGTTATTCCCGAGCGCATTATTACCCGTGCACCCAGTGCGGAATTGCGCCCTGATCAGACGGATCAGGATAACTTGCCGCCGTACGAGGTGCTCGATGGCATTATGGAATGTTACGTCGAAAAGAATATGCCCATTCCTGAAATTATTGCGTGTGGCTATGAGGAGGGCGATGTGCGTCGCGTCGTTGGTCTGATACGAAGCAGTGAATACAAGCGACGTCAATCGGTCACCGGTGTGCGCATTACCGAGCGCGCCTACGGTCGGGATTGGCGCTATCCGATTACTGTGCGGTATCAGGATGACTTCTGATGGGGGTGCATGTGGGTTGGCACGAGGCGGGCGAAAACCAGATAGTTATTCGACCTTCCTTTTGGCAGTAAAATTTGCTATACTCTGACTGGTTTACAGATGGGCTTAGCGCCCGTTTTTTATTTGGTGGGTTGCAATCATGGATGTAGTCAAGCTGGTGGAAACGACGGTAAGTGGTTTGGGCTTCGAATTGGTGGATATTGAGCGTGCCGGACGTGGCTTGCTCCGTGTGTTTATCGACAAGCCTGAAGGGATCGTGGTGGAAGATTGTCAGTTGGTAAGTAATCAGTTGACGCGATTATTTGCCGTTGAAAATATTGATTATGATCGGCTGGAGGTTTCTTCACCTGGTCTGGACAGGGCGCTGAAGAAAGAGGCCGATTTCATTCGTTTCGCAGGTCAGAAGGCGCAGGTTAAATTGCGTATGCCTATCGCTGCCCGCAAGAATTTTGCCGGGATTATCGGTGCGGTGAATGAAGGTGTGTTGCAGATGGATGTAGAGGGTGTTCAGGTCGAAATTGAGCTGGCCAATGTGGACAAGGCGCGTTTGGTGCCGACTTTTTAGAATTTAATGCGCGTCGCTATTAATGCGAATATTTGCTGGAGAATGGTATGAGTCGTGAAGTTTTGTTGTTGGTGGATGCGTTGTCGCGTGAGAAGAACGTTGATAAGGAAGTTGTTTTTGCTGCGCTGGAATCTGCATTGGCTTCCGCTACCAAAAAGCAATTTGAGGACGAGTCGGATGTGCGCGTTGAAATCAATCGCAATACCGGTGAATTTTTATCATTTCGCCGCTGGGAGGTGATGGATGATGAAACGTTTGAAACGCCGGATTTGCATATCAAGCTCGATGAGGCGAAAAAACAAAACCCTGATATCCAGTTGGCAGAGTTCATTGAAGCACCGCTTGCTTCGATTGATTTCGGTCGTATCGGCGCGCAGGCAGCCAAACAGGTTATTTTCCAGAAGATACGCGATGCCGAGCGTGAACAGATTCTGGCTGATTTCATGGATCGCAAGGAGCATCTGGTTTCCGGTACGGTCAAGCGACTAGAACGCGGTAATGCGATCATCGAATTCGGTAAGATCGAGGCGTTGTTGCCGCGCGATCAAATGATTCCGAAGGAAAATATGCGTATTGGCGACCGGGTCAGGGCGCATTTGTTGCGTGTAGATCGCGGTCCGCGTGGCCCACAGGTGGTATTGTCCCGTACTTCGACCGATTTGTTGGTCAAGCTGTTCGAGCTGGAAGTGCCGGAGATTGAGGAGAGCTTGTTGGAGATCATCGGTGCTGCGCGTGATCCCGGTTCCCGTGCCAAGATTTCCGTGCAATCGCATGATCAGCGCATAGACCCGATCGGTACCTGTGTCGGCATGCGCGGTTCGCGTGTGCAAAGTGTGACCAATGAGCTGGCCGGTGAACGTGTGGATATCATTTTGTGGTCTGAAGATCCGGCTACCTATGTGATCAATGCATTGGCGCCTGCCGAGGTCAGTAGTATCGTGGTAGATGAAGATCGTCATAGCATGGATGTGGTCGTAGAGGAAGATAACCTGGCTCAGACGATCGGTCGCGGCGGTCAGAATGTCAGGCTGGCGAGCGAAATGACTGGCTGGGATCTCAATATAATGACGGTTGCGCAGGCTCAGGAAAAGCATGATCAGGAGTTTGTCAAAGTTCGTGCGATATTCATGGACAAGCTTGATGTCGATGAGGAAGTTGCCGATATTCTGGTGCAGGAAGGGTTCTCTTCTCTGGAAGAAGTCGCCTATGTGCCAGTGGAAGAAATGCTTGAAATCGAGACATTCGATGAAGATACCGTCACCGAGTTGCGCAGTCGTGCGCGAAATGCCTTGTTGAATGCGGCGCTGGTCAAGGAAGAAAGCGTTGAGCATGGTATTGAGGATTTGACCAAGCTGGACGGCATGAATGATGAGCTGGCGCGGGTTCTTGCAGCCAGGGGGGTCAATACGCAGGAAGAGTTGGCTGATCTTGATGTGGAAGAGTTGATGGAATACACAGCGCTTTCAAATGAACAGGCCAATGCGCTGATTATGGCGGCACGTGCGCCGTGGTTTTTGTGATTGAGGTTTGATCGGTGCGGTGATGGGGCGCTATTGCACATCACCATGCATCAACGGGGCGGCGTGTGCCATGCCCGTAGTTTAAAGGATGGTAATGGGAAAATTAGACGTAATACAATTTGCAACCGAGCTGGGTTTGCCGGTCGCTTTACTGCTTGAGCAGTTGCATGCGGCGGGTGCCAGTCAGACTGCGGCAGGGGATGCGGTATCCGAAAAGGACAAGGCGCTGTTGCTGGAACATTTGCGCCAGTCGCATGGCGCAGAGCAGCCTGCCAAAAAGATAACGCTCACGCGACGTGAAACCACGGAAATACAAAGTTCCGATCGATCAGGACGGGCGCGTACCATTCAGGTGGAGGTGCGCAAGCGCCGCGTGGTTGCGCCGATGTCGATCGAATCCGTTCAGGCCGCAGCGCCGGTTGTGCTGACCAGCGCTGAGCAAATCAAGGTGCTGGGTAATGATGAAATTGTTGCTCGCGAACAGGAAGCGCGTTTGCAGGCAGAGCTGGCCGAGCGTCAACAGGCCGAGCTGTTGGCCAGGCAGGCATTTAGCAAGCGTCGTGCAGAAAAATTGATGCAGGTGGATCAGCCTGTGGTTGCTGCTCCGCCGAAAGCGGCTGAACCGGTGGTTGAGATGCCGGTGGTAGTGGCCGAGTCTGTACCTGAACTGGTGGCCGCTCCTGTTGAAAAATCCCCGGAAGTTAAGGAAAAACCCGCGCATGGTACGCTGCACAAGCCGACAATGCGACCTGGGGACAAGGTTGAACGGCCTGACAGGAAGCCCAAGGTGGAAGAAAAGGCGGCACCAGTTGCCCGTGAAGACAAGCCGGGCAAGCGTGCTCCTGCAAAAACGGCAACGCGTACGCCGCCTGGCGCCCCGACCAAGAATAAATCTTGGGCGATGCCGGTGCGTGCACCCAAGCATGGCAAGCATGGTAAGCATGTGGTCGAGGAATCGGCACATGCCTTTACCTTGCCGACTGAGGCGGTTGTGCATGAAGTAGCTGTACCTGAAACCATTGGTGTTGCCGAGCTGGCGCAAAAAATGTCGGTCAAAGCCGTTGAGATTATCAAGGTGCTGATGAAGATGGGTATGATGGTTACCATCAATCAGGTGCTGGATCAGGATACCGCGATGATTGTGGTGGAGGAGTTGGGTCACGTTGCCAAGGCGGCCAAACTTGATGATCCGGATGCCTATCTGATGGATGATGAGGTGCACCATGATGTGGCGATGGAGCCACGCGCACCGGTTGTGACGGTGATGGGTCACGTCGATCACGGTAAGACTTCCCTGTTGGACTACATTCGTCGTACCCGGGTGGTTTCCGGTGAAGCCGGCGGCATTACCCAGCATATCGGCGCTTATCACGTTGAGACGCCGCGCGGCATGATTTCATTTCTGGATACCCCGGGTCACGAGGCTTTTACCGCGATGCGTGCCCGTGGTGCCAAGGCAACCGATATTGTGATTCTGGTGGTGGCGGCGGATGACGGTGTGATGCCGCAGACCAAGGAAGCGATCGCGCATGCCAAGGCGGGTAATGTGCCGCTGGTGGTTGCGATTACCAAGGTTGACAAGGCGGATGCTAATATTGAACGCGTCAAGCAGGAACTGGTTGCAGAAGGCGTTGTTCCGGAAGACTGGGGCGGCGATGCGCAGTTCGTCGAGGTGTCCTCCAAGTCGGGCTTCGGTATAGACAAGCTGCTCGAAGCGGTGCTGTTGCAGGCTGAGCTGATGGAATTGAAGGCGCCGCGCGATTGCAATGCCAAGGGGTTGGTGATTGAGGCGCGTCTGGACAAGGGGCGTGGCCCGGTTGCAACGGTACTGATACAGTCAGGTACCATGAAACGCGGCGATGCGGTGTTGATTGGTTCCGTGTTTGGCCGCGTGCGTGCCATGCTGGATGAAACGGGCAAGAGCGTTAACGAGGCAGGGCCTTCAATCCCGGTGGAAATTCAGGGATTGTCCGAAGTGCCGGATGCGGGTGAGTCACTGATGGTGTTGACTGACGAGAAACGTGCGCGTGAAATCGCCCTGTTCCGTCAAGGCAAGTACCGTGGCGTCAAGCTGGCAAAACAGCAGGCGGCCAAGCTGGAAAATATGTTCGACCATATGGCTGAAGGTGAAGTGCGTACCCTGTCCGTGATTGTCAAATCGGACGTGCAGGGGTCTGCAGAGGCGATTGCGCAGACATTGCAGAAACTCTCGACCGATGAAGTCAAGGTTAATCTGATACATAGCGGTGTGGGTTCGATCAATGAATCCGATATCAACCTCGCGCTCGCCTCCAAGGCGGTGCTGATTGGATTTAACACGCGTACCGATGCGCCTGCACGCAAACTGGCGGAATCAGCAGGGGTGGAAATTCGCAATTACAGCGTTATTTATGCGATGGCGGATGATATCAAGACCGCACTGTCAGGCATGCTGGCACCGGAAATGCGTGAAAGCATCCTGGGTATGGTTGAAGTGCGTCAGGTGTTTGTGGTCTCGCGCATTGGTACGATTGCAGGCTGTATGGTGCTCGAAGGGGTGGTCAAGCGTGGCTGCAAGGTTCGTGTGATGCGCGGCAAAGAAATGGTTCATGAAGGTGAGCTGGATTCGTTGAAGCGCTTCAAGGACGATGTCAAGGAAGTCAAGGCTACTTATGAATGCGGTTTGTCGGTCAAGGGGTTCAATGACCTGCAGGTTGACGACAAGCTGGAATGTTATGAAATCGTTGAGGTTGCGCGTACCCTGTAATGGCTAATTTTGCGAGAACAGACCGGGTTGGTCAGCAGATTCAGCGTGAAATCGCCGAATTGGTGCGTCTTGAAATCAATGACCCGCGCGTGAAACTGGTCACCATCACGGGAGTTGAGGTGGCAGGTGATTATTCTCACGCCAAGATATTTTTCACACGCATTGATGGCAAGCATGCAGAAGCGCAGCAAGGGCTTGACAGGGCTGCAGGATTTCTGCGCAGCCGTCTGGCGCGCAGTATCAAGTTGCGGATTATGCCTCAGTTGCATTTTGTGTTTGATTCATCGGTTGAGCGCGGCAGTCATTTGTCGCAGCTGATCGATCAGGCGGTGGCCAGCGATTTTCATCTCGACGAAGAGAAGTAAGGTGCAAATCAGGCACAATTATCAGCCGCTTGATGGTGTGCTGTTGTTTGATAAGCCGCTGGAACTAAGTTCAAACACTGCGCTGCAAAGGGTACGCCGATTGTTTCAGGCTGAAAAGGCCGGACATACCGGGACACTTGATCCGCTGGCGACGGGCTTGCTGCCCGTGTGCTTTGGCGAGGCGACCAAGTTTTCAAACGCTCTGCTCGATGCGGATAAAACCTATGTCGCGACGTTGCGCCTGGGGCAGACCACCACCACCGGGGATGCAGAAGGGGAAATTCTCACGGAGCAGCCTGTGAATTTTACACAAGCCGTGCTTGATGAAGTGTTGACCCGGTTTACCGGCGATATCATGCAATTGCCGCCCATGTACAGCGCGCTGAAACATCAGGGAAAACCGCTATACGAATACATTCGGGCGGGCATCACGATTGAGCGTCCCGAGCGTGCTGTGGTCATCCACGAGCTGAGTGTGCATCGTTGGCAGGGGTGTGAACTGGAAATCTCGGTCCGCTGCAGCAAAGGCACTTATGTACGCACGCTGGCCGAGGATATGGGTGCGGCGCTCGGTTGTGGCGCACATCTCATTGCACTGCGACGTACGGCGATTGCGCATTTTAAATTGGAAGATGCCTATGATTTGCCGGGTTTGACCCGCATGAGTGATATTGAGCGCAACGCCTGCCTGTTGCCCTTGTTGAGTCTGATGCCTGACATGCCGCAGTTGAATCTGGATGCGGTGCAGATCAGGCGGTTGGCTCAGGGGCAGCGACTTGCGCTGGACACAGGATTGCCCGATGGCAAGCTGGCACTGTACGGGCCGCAGGGATTTATCGGCATCGGGCAACAACAGGGATGGCGCATTGCGCCGGAACGATTGCTGTCCGCTGTGGCCAGGTCGGCAGCAAGCGTTGACTTGACAGACAACATAATTGTTGAGCACTAACCGTATTCAAGAGTATAATTTACCACTATTTTTTAGGAGAGCAAAACCAATGGCAATTACCGCCGCGCAAAAAGCGCAAATCGTTACAGACTATCAACGTGCAGCAGCAGATACAGGTTCCCCTGAAGTGCAAGTGGCTCTGATCACTGCGCGCATCACTTATCTGACAGGTCACTTCAAGGATCACGCCAAGGATCACCATTCACGTCGCGGTTTGCTGCGTCTGGTTAGCCGCCGTCGTAAATTGCTTGACTATTTGCGCAGCAAGAACGAAGCGAGTTATCAAATCCTGATCAAGCGTCTGGCAATTCGTAAGTAGTCGTAATAATCGGGTCGCAATTGCGGCCCGTGTCACATTTCCCCGTCTATTTTATCGTGGTGCGATTGCGCATCATGCAAGCAAAAGAGGTCTATCTTGAGTCACTTCAAAAAAACAATCGCATTCGGTAAACATCAGCTCACACTGGAAACCGGCGAAATCGCTCGTCAGGCAAGTGGTGCGGTGCTGGTCAGTCTGGATGATACCGTGGTGCTGGTCACTGTGGTCGGACGTAAGGATGCCAAGCCTGATCAGGATTTTTTCCCGTTGACCGTCGATTACATGGAAAAAACTTATGCGGCCGGCAAGATTCCGGGCAGTTTTTTCAAACGTGAAGGCCGTCCTAGTGAAAAGGAAATTCTCACTTCCCGTCTGATTGATCGCCCTTTGCGTCCGCTGTTCCCGGAAAGTTTTTATAACGAAGTGCAAATCGTCGCGACAGTGATGTCATCCGACAGCGAAATCGATGCGGACATTCCTGCACTGATTGGTGCCTCTGCCGCCCTTGCGATTTCCGGTATTCCTTTCGATGGCCCGATTGCTGCTGCGCGCGTGGGTTATGTTGATGGTCAATATCTGCTCAATCCGACCAAGACCGAATTGGCGACATCCATGATGGATCTGGTGGTTGCAGGTACGGATCGTGCGGTATTGATGGTTGAATCCGAAGCACAGCAATTGTCCGAAGAAATCATGCTGGGCGCAGTGATGTTTGGTCACGAGCAGTTTCAGGTGGTGATCGATGCAATCAACGAAATGGCCGATGCCGTTTCAGCGCCCGCATGGGATTGGGTCGCGCCGGCCAAAAACGAGGCGCTGACCGCACAAATTGCCGCATTGGCAGAAGCAGAGCTGCAGGCAGCTTATGCCATCCGTTCCAAGCAAGCACGTACCGAGGCGCTTTCTGCTATTCACGCCAAGGTGCTGGCAGCCGTGCCAGCCGATTCGGAAAAAAATGAAGTCAACGAGTTGTTCGGCGCGCTGGAGGCGAAGATTGTTCGCGGTCAGATTCTGAGCGGCGAGCCACGCATCGATGGTCGCGATACGCGTACCGTGCGCCAGATCACCATCCGCAATGGCGTATTGCCGCGCGCACATGGTTCGGCATTGTTTACCCGTGGCGAGACGCAGGCGGTCGTAGTCGCAACATTAGGCAGTATGCGTGATGCGCAGAAGGTCGATGACCTGCAAGGCGAGTACACCGATCGTTTCATGCTGCATTACAACTTCCCTCCGTACGCAACCGGCGAAACTGGCCGCGTCGGTACGCCCAAGCGCCGCGAAATCGGTCATGGTCGTCTGGCCAAGCGCGCGCTGGTCGCGGTATTGCCTAGTGCAGAGGATTTTGGCTATGCGATCCGTATCGTTTCCGAAATCACCGAATCCAACGGTTCAAGCTCAATGGCCTCCGTCTGCGGCGGCTGCCTGTCCATGCTGGATGCGGGCGTTCCTCTGAAAGCGCACGTCGCCGGTATCGCGATGGGTTTGATCAAGGAAGGCAACCGTTTTGCCGTGTTGTCCGATATTCTGGGCGATGAAGATCATCTGGGCGATATGGACTTCAAGGTGGCAGGTTCTGAAACGGGTATTACTGCGTTGCAGATGGACATCAAAATCAATGGCATCACGCGTGAAATTATGCAAGCTGCCTTGAGCCAGGCCAAGGAAGGCCGTTTGCACATCCTGGGTCTGATGACTGAATCCATGTCGGGTGCCCGAATCGAATTGTCGGAATTTGCGCCGCGCATGATCAAGATGAAGATCAATCCTGAAAAGATTCGCGATGTGATCGGCAAGGGCGGTGCGGTTATTCGTGCCTTGACCGAAGAAACCGGCACCACCATTGATATCGACGAAGCGGGCAATATCACTATCTCCAGTGTTAACGGAGAAGCAGGTGAATTGGCCAAGAAGCGCATCGAGGATATCGTGATGGATGTCGAAGTAGGTAAAACCTATGAAGGCCCGGTAGTCAAGCTGCTCGACTTCGGCGCGCTGGTCAATATTCTGCCAGGCAAGGACGGGCTGCTGCATATTTCACAAATTGCACATGAACGCGTCAACAGCGTCAGTGACTTCCTCAAGGAAGGTCAGATTGTACGTGTGAAGCTGCTGGAGCTGGATGACCGCGGTCGTATGAAGTTGAGTATCAAGGCGCTGCTCGCAGCCCCAGGTAGCGACGGTGCTTCAATCGCCGAGTAATTAGCGTAAGTTGCCCCAATAAAAAACCGCCATTCGGCGGTTTTTTATTGCTTTCGTTGACGAGAAAAAAGAATCGGGTACAGACTGCCATTTAAAAATGGTGATCTGTCCCCGATTTTCCTGTTTGTGAGTCGCGTTGCTCCTCGAAAGAAATGGCAAAGTGTTACTTTGCCCTGCTTTTGCGAGTTATTGCCCACTGGGCAATATCCCTGCAGAAACAGATGGCGAAATTTATTTCGCCATCTGTTTCTCCCGGATTTCATCCAGGGATTTGCAGTCGATGCATTGGGTGGCGGTCGGGCGTGCTTCGAGACGTCCAAGGCCGATTTCGATGCCGCAATTGTCACAGTAGCCATATTCATCGGCGTCAATTTTGCCCAGCATTTCGTCGATTTTCTTGATCAGCTTGCGTTCACGGTCGCGGTTGCGCAGTTCAAGGCTGATATCCGATTCCTGTGTCGCGCGATCATTGGGATCGGCAAACACGGTTGCTTCCTCCTGCATGGTGTGTACGGCGCGATCAATATCTTCACCCAGACCTGACTTGATGGTTTGCAGAACCTGGCGAAAATGTTCGCGCTGTTGCGGGTTCATATAGGCCTCGCCTTCCTTTGCTTGATAGGGGGCAGTGGGTTTTAGCGATAGTTGCGACATTGCATTTCTCCGACGTGAAAAAATTAAGTCCGCTTTAATACCAGAAAGTAGGGTTTATGGCAAATAAAATTTGTTCGAGCAGATGGGGATTGCCAATAAATAGACCTTCAGGCGAGCGGTTGTACAGTGCTTATGTGCTGGCTCCGGGTTCCGGAATCAAAGTGGCAATTGCCAGATTTCCCGATGCCAGTTGGCCTCCCAGTGTGGGATATCCATTTTTTCTGCGGCAAGCGTCGCAAAAAATGCGCGATACGCCGTATCCGGATCTTGGCCGACTGTGCCAAGTAGTCTATGCAATGCTTGACGACGCCGGTTCTGGATGTCCGGGTCGGGGTGATGCAGCATGGCGTAGATCAGCGCCCAGGAAACTGCATAGCCAGGCGAAGCAAATCGGGATTGTTGTTGAAACAGATCGGTTAATGAGGGTACCTGGTTGTGTTTTAGCAGTGTACGGAATTCCAGTAATCTTTCCACATGAATATGCGTTGCCGGAGGCCCGTCTTCGAGAGTGCCTGTCTCCATATAGGAGGCGATCCCCTCATCAAGCCAGCGTGGTAAGGTGCCGAATACCTGTTGGAGGTAATGGTGGGTGGTTTCGTGTCGCAAAACTGTTTCGAATATACGCACGGTGCCTTCATGGCAGGCGACATGGATGGCATCCTCTTTCGAAAGGTACAGGCCAGCCGCACGACTGTCCGGTGCCAGGTTCAGCTTATGACGCAAGTCGCTGGCATCTTCCACTATGTACAGATGAGGTGATCCGGCTGCGACATGGAACATGGCTTGCAGGCGGGCATCGACGGCGTTCGCAAGTATCATGCCTTCTGTTGCGCTGCAAGGCGCGGGCTGTGCCAGTGCGACGCGCTGCATGGCCAGTATTGCCAGTAGCAACAGGGTGAGGGGGAGATTCATGGTTTTTCTTTCGGTAAGACAAAGTACTTGTCCCGCAGGGCATCGGCTGTGCGCTTCGTCAGGTCTGCAATGGTGGCTGGTGTCCATTCCTCGCCTTCATATAGCCACACGGTGCGTTCCACACGTTGCTGCACACGCACGATGAATTCATGTACGACCAGCAGGATGGGGCGGCTTTTCGGCGGCAAGCCCCCAATCAGTTGTTCGGTGAAAAAACCCATGTCGGCCAATCCGAGCAGCAGGCGGGAACCTGCAGGTGGGGGAGCGGGCTCCCGTCCCTGTTCCCGGATATAACTATCCACCTGTTTGAACAGGGTGTCCAGTTCGATTTCCTGTCGCCGTGCGACAGGGTCATCCCGCGCATATTCGGCTATGAGTTTGAATTCGGGCGATGTCAGCGGTGCATTGGGGGATACGATATGCGCGTAATCAATATCCATGTGTGCCGCGACCCACTTTTCCCAGAAACTTTGGGGGGAATCAGCTGGCAAGGGAAAGGGATCAGGCAGCATGGCATTGCGGAACAGCCGGGAGATGAACTCGGTACAATAAAACTTTCCGTCGTCTTCTTCGGTCCAGCGCAGCAGATAGTCGAACTTGATGTGTCCGTCAACGACCCGGTTGCGCATATTGGCCAGGGCTGCCGCCAGTCGTCCCGGTGGGAGCGGATAGCCAGGACGAACCAGCGCGAGCCGATAAGCTGATTTTAGAACGCGCTCAGCTTCCTGCTCAACCAGGCCACGGGCAGAAAAGTCCACCACCCGTCCGCCGATGCCCGGCAGTACGATGTAAACGGCCGCGTGGGAATAGCGCCCCTTGGGCAGACCGAACAGGCTGTTAAAACTCTCCAGTGGTTTGGGGCTGTAGTAGAGCAGCAAATCGCCGTCCTGCAAGGCAATGTTGCTGCCGGGAAAGCGGGGTAGGGTCTCTTCAGCGCTGCACACTGCATTGGCAGTGAGGATAAGCAGAAAAAAGGCTGTCGCCCCCGCGAATCTTGCCCGGATCAATCCAGTACCCAACCGAATGATAATTGCAGGCTGCGGGTTTGGTAGTTGCTGTTGGAAAAAGTCTGACCGCCGCGAATTTGCCAGGAACGGCGTCGGTCTGTCCAGCCCCAGAGCAGTGCCGCATCGCCGAAATTCCTGTCAACTGCGTTGCCGACCTGGGATAAATGGGTGTGAGCAAGGTCAAGTCCGAGCAGGGATTTTTCTCCTATCCTGCGTCTTGCGCCCAGATCGACGATGGTCATATCCACGTTGCTACCGAACAGGTTCTGGTTGGCCAGATGATGAACGTTGATTTGGCTGATGCCGGCATTCAGGCCGGTGTTACCTAATTGCGTGCTCAGGCGGGCAAGGGCACCGGCCTGCCAGGAGCTGGGGTCGTCAAAGGCAGGCAGCGCGAAGGAACCAGCCGGATTGGTCAGTGCCGCCTTGTTGTTTATCCAGTGACGGTCATAACCAACGACGCCAGCCAGGTCCAGTTTGATGCCATGCACCTGCTGATGCAGCAGGTGATAGGTGGGCATGAAAGCCGCGCCGATACTGCTGTCATTCAGGGCGCCAAACACGCCGTTATTGTCCATGCGTTTGACGGGAATATAAATCAGATAGCCCCAATCATCGTAATCCTGCGCATATTGGAAATTTAGGGAGAGTTGTTGGGCTTTGCGCGTTTGTCCGGCGACAACGATACTGGATGAGAAGTCGGTATTGGCATAGCCAGCCGCAAGCCCCCAGCCACGTTGCGGTCCGTCTACTTGGGCCGGAGGTTGATAATAGGAAGAATGAGTGGAAGCTTCCGAACTTTCGTTGCTTGTTTCGCTGAAGCCGGAGGTGTTGTATTGGTCTGTTAATGTATATCTGCGATTGTGCACGGTAACATCATAGCTGGATGAGTTGGTCGAATAATGTGCGCCCACCGTTTGCCAAGTGTTTGTACCGGACGAGGGGCAGGAAGTGGCATGCACCCATGTTCCACCCACAACCTTGGAGCAGCCAAAGCTGTCGCAGATGCAGGTTCCCTCGGCGGGTATGGCCTGGACACTGGTCGAGCAAACCCAGAGCAGCAGTCCTGTGATGAGTACGGGAAAGCGGAATTGATTGAGCATTTTCATCTCCTTGGATTTTGGGATGTCGGCAAGCGCCTTTGCCGGAAAATCTGCATCAATTGCCCTGTTCGGGCAGCGTACTTCCAGTCATGCAGGTCTGAATCCTGCAACGAGGACGTTTTAAATACAATATGCCGGATGGTCTATGTCATTGGGGATAGCCACTACCTGCGCAAGTCGGCAGGCATGGCAATGGGTCTCGCTCGCCGGTGTTAACGGTTAGCAAGCAGTAGAAACAGGCTGGGACGCTTGTTCAATTGCGGTTTTGGCTGTGATTTCCACTGTGCAATGGTGAGTGTGTGTATCGCTTCGCAAGGTAAACTGATATCGGTTGCAACGCACAGCAGGGTATTCGGTTTGCAATGAGCGAGCAGCGCCGTAAACAATTTCTCATTACGGTAGGGCGTCTCGATGAATAGCTGGGTTTGGCGACGACTGGCGGATTCGATTTCCAGTTGAGTGATGCGCTTGATTCTGTCGGCGTCGTTAATCGGCAAATAGCCGTGAAAAGCAAAGCATTGCCCGTTCATGCCTGATGCCATCAGCGCCAGCAGAATGGATGAGGGGCCGACCAGCGGTACGACGCGGATGCCACGACGGTGCGCCAGATTGACAAGATCTGCGCCCGGATCGGCAATGCCCGGACAGCCCGCTTCGGAAATGATGCCCACATCATGTCCCGCCAGTAGGGGGCTGAGCAGTTTGGGCAGTTCGTCGGCAGCTGTGTGTTCGTTGAGCGTGGAAAAATGCAGCGACTGGATGGCTTGTTCGTGTTTGAGTGCCGACAGGAATTGCCGCGCCGTCTTGGTCTGCTCCACAACGTAATAGCTAAGGGTGCGTGCAATGTCAATGACATGTTGCGGAAGCACTTGCGTTGCTTCAGTGTCGCCCAGTGTGCAGGGGATGAGATATAAGATGCCTGGTTTGATGGTCATGATCAAAATATTTGTACGTTTTCGCGGCGCAGCATGTCGCACAGCAGGATGAGCGGCAGGCCGATCAATGCATTGGGGTCGTCACCCGTTATGTTGCTCATCAGCGCGATGCCCAGTCCTTCGGATTTTGCACTGCCGGCGCAGTTGTAGGGTTGTTCCTTGCGTAAGTAGGCTTCGATTTCCGTATCGCTCAAATTACGCAGCGTGACCTGGTTTTCGGCTACCTCGGTTTGCATATGTCCCGTCTTGCTGTTGAGCAGTGTCAGCGCAGTATAAAAACAGGTGGTTTTGCCACGCATGCGCGAGAGTTGTTCGACAGCTTTGACGTGATTACCCGGTTTGCCCAGTTGTACGCCTTCGAGCAGGGCGACTTGATCCGAGCCGATAATCAGGGCGTCCGGATGGTCGCAGGCTACGGCAAGTGCTTTTTCCTGTGACAATCGAAGCGAAGTTGCGCGTGCCGATTCATCGTGCAGGGGGGTTTCGTCCACGTCGGGTGCGGCCGTGATAAAGGCTAGCTGTAAGCGTTTGAGCAGATCGCAGCGGTAGGGCGAAGTTGAGGCTAAGACAAGCAAGGGGGCATCCAATATGGTTCCTTTAATCGGTTATTCAGGCAGGTGGATGGTTGCCGCATCTGTCCTGAAGGTGTGACGGTGTGGCGTGCGAAGGTGAGGCGCTAAATAGTACGGTAAATAAATACCTGTGCAATCATGAGGTAAATTTTAATATTGTGTATAGTTTTTTGACAGAATGCCGCGAAAAATATATCATGCGCGGCTCATGTACGCACGACCTTTTATTGATAGCCTGGATTTTGCCAGAAATGGCGAGCAAATGGATGCGCAAGTGCCCTTTGCCGAGTTGTCGCGCCTGCTGGATGAGCTGGATAATCCCCAGGGTATATTGCATTATGTTCTGCAAGGTGGACTGGATGATCTGGGACGTCCCGTGCTGGATGTCAGCATCAATGGGGTGTGTCAGTTGCGTTGCCAGCGTTGTCTGAATGCGCTGGACTACACGATCAGGCATGATGCGCGTTTGCTGTTGTGCGATCAGGCCAGTCTGGATCTGCTGGACTCCGAGCACCATTTGGTCGGGCACCCGGAAGAGGAAGAAGAGTTTGATGGTATTTTGGCAGATGCACATCTGGATGTACTGGCGCTGCTGGAAGACGAGATTTTGTTAACCCTGCCCATTGCACCCAAACATGAATCGGGTGCGTGTCAGGTGGCAGAAGATGTAAACAGGCAGAAGGATATACATCCTTTTGCCGCATTAGAGAAATTGAAAATTAATTAGATTTATCCAAGGAGTAATAGCATGGCAGTTCAGCAAAACAAAAAATCCCCCTCCAAGCGTGGTATGCATCGCGCCCATGATTTCCTGACCACACCTGCATTGGCAATTGAGCCAACCACAGGCGAAAATCATTTGCGTCATCACATCAGCCCAACGGGATTCTACCGTGGCAAAAAGGTCGTTAAGACCAAGGGCGAATAATCCTTTGTGTAACGCAGCCGACCGTTAAGGTCGGTTGCGTTTTCATTTCTGTCGGTTTTTGAATATTCGTCGCTGTTAGATGATGATTTTCGAATTCTGCCAGAGCCGGATTTGAATTTATTCGCCAAGGATAACCGAGTGGATGTCACATTAGCTATAGATGCGATGGGAGGCGACCACGGCACGGCGGTCACTTTGCCCGCCGCTGTTGATTATCTGAAGCAATACACAGCAGACTCCATCATTCTGGTGGGAGATCAGCACGCCATTGAGGCTCAATTGCGCACCATGAATGTCGATGGCGCCGCGTTTGGCCTCCGCTTGCGCATTCATCATACCTCGCAGGTGGTGGGTATGGACGAACAGCCACAATCTGCTTTACGTGGTAAAAAGGATTCTTCGATGCGCGTCGCCATCAATCTGGTGAAAAGCGGTGAGGCTTCTGCCTGTGTCAGTGCAGGAAATACCGGTGCGCTGATGGCGACGGCGCGTTACGTTCTGAAAACCATACCCGGTATCGACAGACCAGCCATAGCATCCTATTTGCCCACCAAAAATGGCCAGGTGTGCATGCTGGATCTGGGTGCCAATATTGATTGTACTGCCGAGCATCTGTTGCAATTTGCGATGATGGGCGCCACGCTGGTCACGGCGCTGGAACACAAGCCGAATCCTTCGGTAGGCTTGCTCAATATCGGCACTGAAGACATCAAGGGCAACGAAGTGGTGAAACAGACTGCAGCCTTGTTGCGCGCCAGCGATCTCAATTTTTACGGCAACATCGAAGGCAATGACATTTTTAATGGCGTCACCGATTTGGTGGTGTGCGATGGCTTTGTCGGTAATGTCGCGCTCAAGACCGCCGAAGGGGTTGCGAAAATGATGGGGGGCTTCCTCAGGGAGGGATTTTCCCGCAATCTGTATACCAAACTTGCGGCACTACTCTCGTTGCCTGTCCTCAAGGCGTTCAAGCACAGACTGGATCATCGACGCTACAATGGCGCGAGTTTTCTGGGGTTGAAGGGAATTGTCGTGAAGAGTCATGGCTCGGCGGATGTATTTGCCTTTCGCTGTGCGATCGACAAGGCCGCCGAGGAAGCGCGCGAAGGTATGTGGCAGCAAATCAGCGTTCATATCGAAAAATGGCATCTTGAGCGTCAAAATATTGAGCCGGGAGTATCCTGATGTATTCAAAAATTATTGGTACCGGCAGTTATCTGCCAGCCAAAACGCTTAGCAATTTCGATCTGGAAAAGATGGTCGATACCACGGATGAGTGGATCGTCTCGCGTTCCGGCATCCATGAGCGGCATATTGCGGCCGACGATGAGATGACCAGTGATCTGGCCTTATACGCCAGTCGCCGTGCTATCGAGGCTGCCGGAATCAGCGCGGATGATATCGATCTGATCATTGTCGCCACCACCACGCCGGATAAAATATTTCCCAGTACTGCCTGTATTTTGCAGGATAAACTCGGTATCAAAAACGGCGGCGCTGCATTCGACATGCAGGCAGTCTGTGGCGGTTTTGTTTATGCACTCAATACGGCTGATTTGTATATACGCGGCAAACAGGCTAAAACGGTTCTGGTGGTCGGTGCGGAAATCATGTCGCGTATGCTGGACTGGTCTGATCGTGCCACTTGCGTACTGTTTGGTGACGGCGCGGGTGCGGTTATCCTGCAAGCTTCCGAGACGCCCGGTATTCTGGCAGCAAAACTGCATTCGGATGGTCAGCATCACGCGCTGTTGCGGGTGGATGGAAGCATCTGTGACGGGGTGGTGCAGGGCGATCCATTTATTCGCATGGAAGGTCAGGCGGTATTCAAGTTTGCCGTCACCGTGCTCTCCCGTGTGGTTGACGAAGTGTTGACCATCGCTGATATGCAATCTGCCGAGATTGACTGGCTAGTGCCACATCAGGCCAATATTCGCATCATCGAAGCGACCGGCAAAAAGCTGGGGCTCGGACTGGATCGTGTGGTGGTCACCGTCGCCAATCATGGCAATACTTCGTCTGCTTCCATACCGCTGGCGCTGGATGTTGCCGTGCGCGATGGACGTATCAAGTCCGGCGACAATATCCTGCTCGAAGCAATTGGTGGCGGTTTTACCTGGGGTGCGGTGCTGCTGCGCTGGTAATGCTAGATAATCGGGAGTAGGAAGTAGGGAGTTTGTTGTAACCGTCAGGTGGTTTTTCCACTTCCCACTTCCCAGCTCTCACTAATAAGTAAGGACTGGTTTTCAAGATGACTAAATTCGCTTTCGTATTTCCCGGCCAGGGTTCCCAATCGCGCGGCATGATGAACGGCTACGCCGACTATGTTGTGGTGCGCGACACTTTTGCCGAAGCTTCCGACATCTTGTCGCAGGACATGTGGCATTGGGTCTGTGACGGTACGGATGCAGAGCTCAATGCAACGGTTAATACCCAGCCTATCATGCTCACCGCCGGTGTTGCTGTATATCGCGCATGGCAATCGAAGGGCGGTGCGGCTCCTGCCATGATGGCCGGGCACAGTCTGGGTGAATACACGGCGCTGGTCGCAGCCGGTGCGATGCGCTTTGCCGATGCGCTGCCACTGGTGCGTTATCGTGCCGAATGTATGCAGCAGGCTGTGCCGGAAGGCGTGGGCGGCATCGCCGCAATTCTGGGTCTGGACGATGACGCGGTACGCGAGGTCTGTATTGCGGGCGCCGAAGGCGAGGTGCTGGAAGCCGTGAATTACAATTCTCCAGGGCAGGTCGTGATCGCAGGCAATCGCGCAGCCGTTGAGCGTGGCATGGAACTGGCCAAGGCAAAAGGTGCGAAACGCGCCATCATGCTGCCGATGAGCGTGCCTTCGCATTGCTCTTTACTGACGGGGGCTGCGGCTCAGTTGCGCATGTATCTTGCTAATGTGAGCATTGCCTCACCGCAAATTCCGGTGTTGCACAATGCCGATGTTGCAGCTTACAGCAATGCGGATCAAATTCGCGATGCGCTGGTGCGCCAGTTGTACTCTCCGGTGCGCTGGGTAGAAACCGTGCAGGAATTTGGCCGCCAGGGCGTCACGCACAATGTCGAATGCGCACCGGGTCGTGTGCTGGCAGGCTTGAACAAGCGCATCGACACCAATCAGAGCGCATCGGCAATAAACGACGGCGCTGCACTTGCGCTTGCATTGACTACCTTTCAATAAGGAGAAGAATATGGCATTTGAAGGAAAAATCGCACTGGTAACGGGCGCATCGCGCGGCATCGGACAGGCCATCGCGCTGGAACTAGGACATCTGGGTGCAACCGTGATCGGTACGGCCACCAGCGACAAGGGGGCGGAAGCCATCAGTAGTTATTTGCAGGCTGCGGGCATTAAAGGTCAGGGCTATGCGCTGAATGTCAATGAGGTTGCGCAGACCGAACAGGTGTTGGCGGAACTGCGCAAGCAGTATGGCGAGATTTCGATACTGGTGAATAATGCCGGCATTACCCGCGACAATCTGCTCGCGCGCATGAGTGATGAGGAATGGGACGATGTAATCGCAACAAACTTG
The DNA here is from genome assembly GCA_963784505.1 of uncultured beta proteobacterium. Taxonomy (GTDB): domain Bacteria; phylum Pseudomonadota; class Gammaproteobacteria; order Burkholderiales; family Gallionellaceae; genus Gallionella. The sequence continues at coordinate 64,778 of CAWASY010000034.1, forward strand.
AAATCCGTGTTCCGTCTGTCACGGGCGGTGCTGCGCGCGATGATGAAAGCGCGCACTGGGCGCATCATCAGCATCGCTTCGGTGGTGGGCAGTATGGGAAATCCCGGGCAAGCCAACTATGCGGCTTCCAAGGCGGGTATGATCGGCTTTACCAAGTCGCTAGCTCAGGAAATCGGCAGTCGCAACATCACGGTCAACTGCGTAGCTCCCGGATTTATCGACACCGACATGACGCAAGGACTGGGCGATGAGCAACGCGCCAAACTGGTCGAACATGTGCCGCTCAAACGTCTGGGGCAGCCCGCCGATATCGCCGCTGCCGTGGCTTTTCTGGCTGGATCGGGCGCAGCCTATATCACGGGCGTCACCTTGCACGTGAACGGCGGTATGTACATGGAGTAATGCGGTAGCTGGTGGTTATCCTTCATTTTTCAGGGAGTACCCTATGTTGGTCACATTCAAAACTGATGCATACTCGAATATCATGATGTTCGGCAGTGATGCGATTCCGCTGATCAAGATCATGGGACACAGCGGTACGATTCCCGGCTCGATTCCGGCAGAGGCCGTTCCCGCTGCCCTTGCACGTTTGCTTGCTGCCATCGAGGCGGAAAAAGCCAAAGGGACGGTTCCGGACAAGGGCGAAGCGGAATTATCGGTTAGTGTGGTGAGCAGGGCATTGCCGTTAATCGAATTATTCACCGCAGCAGCACGTGATCAGTGCTATGTAATGTGGCAATAAGGTATTGAATGACAGGAGAAGGCAAATGGCGAAAATGGAACAGATAGAAGTGGATGCATATCGCAACGAAATCGTCTCGGACATGAATGCCTTGCTCGAAAAATACCGCAGAATCTTCGGCTGGGATATACCCGAGATCGACCAGCAAGCCACCGATAAGCTGGTGCTGGCCGCAATGCACAAGGCACTGGACGATATCGCGGTATAGCTTTATATCTGGTCAGTGAAAACTGAAAGTGTAAAAAATGTCGATGGCATCATCAAGGCCGGTTTGCGTGACGATATTGACCCGTGGCGTCAGGCTGTAGGTCAGTTTGGTGATCCCCGCCACGGCAGTCACTCCTTGCGCATAACTGATGAAGGCGCGTGATGACAGTCGCTTGCCTACCGTGACGATCTGACTGCTCAGCGGGTTGTTGTTGGCCAGAGGATCAGTCGATCCGTTTCCCTGTAGTGACAGTTCGTCCACGCCCAATGCCTGCTTGAGTGATCCGGTAAGGCCGCCCGTGCCGCCCAGTATGCTGCCTGCGGCAGAGAGCAGCATGGAGGAGTCGGTGCCCGTGCTGCTGGGAGCACGCCCGAGCACGATCCATGAAAGCTTTTCCACATCCGGTACCGTTGGGGTGGAAACCAGTTTGATCGCAGGATGGCGGGCGCTACCCGTGACGGCGACACCGGCTTCTACGCTCAGGCCGCGCCGTACGGCCAGTATATTCAGCCCCGGATCATAGAGCGGCCCCTGAAAATTCACGATACCGCGTTCAACGCTCAGGTTCTGCCCATACGCCTGGAAACTTGCATCGCGCGCGGCGATGCTGCCGGTCACATTCAATAGCTGTCCGGGCGCACCCTGCAAATCCAGTTGTCCAGCCAGTCGCGCTTCCAGTCCGGAGGCGCGCAGAAAAAAGTGTTCGCCCAGATTTAATGTGGCATCGACAGTTAATTGTGGACCCTTTTGGGTAGTCTCCTGTTTGCCGATAATGACGATATCATCGGATAATTGGGGACGATCGTTTTTGGGCTGGCTGATCAGGCCGCCATTTGCAGTGATCTTTCCACCCAGCGTCACGAAGTTTTTCTGCAGACGTGCATGACCGTTGCCAGAGACGATGATCCAGCGGTCAGCACGCTGGCTCAGCGGCAATTCTGTAGCGACGATTTCCAGATTTCCCTCCGTGCCATCCAGATTGAGGATGCCGGATGCATTGAGTTTGCCAGCCTCGTTCGACATATTCAGTCCTTTTAACAGGCTGTCACGGGGCTGCGGGTCATGCGGTGCAATAAAATTCAGCTTGTCCAGGTGTAGTGCGAACTGGTCAAAGTGTGCGAGCAGCTTGCCTTGCACTAGACGCACGTTCTGATCAAGCAAGGCCAGTTCCAGGTCATGGCCCTCGACCTGTCCGTACAGGCCGGGGTGGGCATAGCTACCGGTAACTGCCGCATCCAGTACAAGCTGCCCTGCGAATTTCAGGTTGTCATTGATCGCAGGTCCCAGCCAGGCCAGATTGGGCGTATTGATATGCAGGCTTCCCGTCAGGGGGGCCGTATCCGCCACGCGCCAGAATGAGTTGGTTCTGATCAGAGGCAGGGCGATACTTGCGTTCCAATCGCCTAGCGCACGGCCATGCGCTGTCAATTCTGCAGCGAGCTTTCCATGCTCGGTGTGCGCAGTCAATTGCAGATTGTCCAGTCCAAGCGGGGTTGGCTGCTCGCCCGGCAATATCCAGTCGCCGCTCTCGCGCATGATCTTCAGACGGTTTATTTCCGTTGAGCCCAGATGCCATTCGCCGCCCAGATGTAAGGTGTCATGGCCGGGTTGCAGCCCGACATGCAGTCCGATACCGGTGAATTGTCCCCGACTGTCCCAGCCTTTTGCTGTCCAGTTTAGCTTGCCAAGATGCAGACTGCCGCCTGCCATGGAAAATTCGCTTGCATCGAGCATGGCATGCTCGCGCCCCAGCAGCAGCGGTGTGCTGTTGAGCAATTTGAAGGGTAATATGCCGGTGCCTGACAGTTCGGTAAGTTCCCCTTGCCAGCGCATGCTGTCCCATCCCTTTTTGATATCCAGCAGTCCGCCGCCAGCACGCAGGGTCAGCAGCCTATCCGCGCTTAGTTGTACACGAGCCGTCAGTTCGTGATGCGATGGGCTGCCTTGTCCGCCGATTTGCATATCCTGTATTGAAAGCGCAGGGCTGTGATAACCGCTCGCTTCAAGTAACAGGGTCAGTGCTTCGCCGTGCAGGGCGGTAGTCATATTGAGGCTAGCCAGATGCTGTTCGCCGGGGAGGGTAAGTTCCAGTCCTGTCGCCTGCAGGTCGACATCGGGTCGCAAGGGAATGCCACCCAGCACCGCGTGCACATTGAGTGTGCCGCCGAAACCGTTACCCAGTTGTGCAAGTTTGGGTGCGTCAAGTTCAAGTTGCAGGGTATCGCCTGTGCGGCCCAGTCTGCCCTTGACGGTGAGATGGTTGTCTCCGAGTCGCAATTCCCCTTCGGTACGGATTAGGGGCGATTTTGAAAACTCGATCAGGCCAGATCCTGTGACGGGTTGTGACGCCAAGCTACTGTTTTTGATGGTAAAACTGACCTTGCCAACCGATTCAGGCGCGAGGAACCCGCTCGCATCCAAAGTAGCATTCAGATCGGAAGTGGGGGCATGCATGAATGCGGCAAGATCGAAGTGTTGCAGTTGGCCGTTGAGGCTAAAGCCGCGTCGCCCGCCCAGTTCCAGTTTGCCTGTTCCGCTCAGTGATGCCTTATCGCGGCGTAGCATCAGATCAGTCAGGGTCAGGGTATTCGCACTGTTGCCCAACTGTGCTGTCAGTTGCAGCGTGCCATCACTCAAGGAGAGCACACCCGTTTGCCTGGTCTGGTCGCCACTTATTTTGAGGCTGCCATTAAGCTTCGCTGCACGCAATCGCGTATCTATTTGTGCCGGGTCAAGCTGATGGATGAGCAGGTCTGCGCTAGCTGTGGCCTGCTTGCGTTGCCAGTGTAGCTTGCCTGTAATGGCGGCGCGGTCCGGCAATAAGATTGACAGATTGTCCAGTTGCAGCGCCTGGGCAGACAGCGTGGCGTAGGCTTGTACACCTGCCAGCGGCAAACCAGCGCGATCAAGGGGGGCTGCGGCAGGATTGCTTGCGGTTATATTGCCTGCCAGTTGTCCGGCGGTATTGACGCGCAAATCGGTCTGCACGGACAGAGCTGCATTGGGTGTATCGGGCGAAAAGTCGTGTGGATTGAGTCCGTCCAGCTTCAATTGTAGTGCAGTCAACGGGAACGCATCATAGGGTCTGAGTTGCAACTTTCCCTGCCCTGAGAGTCTTGTTCCGCTGCCTTTTACTGCGAGTATGAGTTGCCCGAGGTTGCCACTGGCGGTTGCAAAAAAGTGGGCATTTTCGCCCGTGGAGCCGTTAAATTGGGTCAGGCCGACCAGTTCGAGATTGGCCTGCAGCATAAACGGCCGTTTGCCGTTCATTTGTCCCGAAGCGTTCAGTGTGCCGTAGTCCAGTTCTGCCTGAAGACCCTGCAAGCGATGTGTCACGCCATCGCTTTGCAATGACATATTCATGTTGCGTGCTGAAAAGTCGGCTGCAGTGCCCGGTTTGCTGAACAGTTGCAGTTTGCCGATAGCCAGTTCTTTGATAGACAAGGCCAGTGGCAGGCTCAGGCTGTCCGGGTAGGGTGAGGGCAGGGACAAAATATCCATGTCGCCGACCTGCAGGCTCAAGACATCGAATTTGCCGGACAATAGGGCGGCAGGTTGCCATATCAGCCGGATGTCATGCGCTGTGATAACCAGATCAGGACTGGTCAGAATCAGGGTTTGTGCGCCCGGATTGTTTAGCAGGCTGCCGCTTGCACCCGACACGGTTATAGCGTCCGAACTCAGCTGCGACAGGGCTGTTGTCAGCCATTTAAAGCCTGTCGTGCTGATTGCCAGTCCGCCCGCAGTCAGTATGAGGGTAATGATGAGCAGCCAGGCGGATACGCGCCATTTTTTTGTAGCGTTCACGGGTATGTCAGTTGAACTCGTCATCAGAAGGCTACGGCCAGTGCAAAGTGCAGTTGCAGGGAATGGGAAGCCTGTCCCCAGGCCAGATCGAGTGCCAGCGGGCCGACCGGACTGCGCCAGCGCACACCGCTGCCGTAACCGCTGGACAGGCGCAGCGTAGACCATGTGTCCGATACGCCGCCGGTGTCGGCAAATGCCGCAGCCCCCCAGTCCTGAGAGAACCAGTGGGTATATTCGATGCTGCCGGTTGCCATCAGTCGGCCGCCGACGGTTGCGCTACCTTCCGCAACGCCCAAACTCTGGTAGGAATAGCCCCGCACTGATTGCGAGCCGCCCGCGCGAAACAGGTATTCCTGCGGGATGCCCAGACGGGAGGGTGCGAGGGTGATGCCAAGTTCCGCCCTGGCTGAAAGTACATCGCGTTCGCCTGCCGGCCAATACAGCTGTTGCCTGGCGTAACTGCGTAAAAAATTCTGGTTTGATAATAGCTGCCGGCTGCCGCCGCCGACGTGCAATTCGGTGACCATACCGTGACGGGGATACAGCAGGCTGTCTACGGCACGACGGTGCCACTGCCAGTCCGGCACCAGCGCCTGGTTGGTCTGATGTATCCCTCCCGCTGGAATCCGACTCTCCTGTTGCCAGTCCAGTGATAGCCGCGTTTCGATTTGTCCACGGCTGCGGCTGCGTGTGACGCCCAGTTTGTTGCGCTTTGTTTTCAGTCCCTTGATCTGGGTCGCTTCGCTGCCGGCGCCAAATGACAGCAGATAGCCCTCATCGTCGGGCAAGGTGTCCATCCCGGCCGTCAGGCTCTGGCGATTTTGTTCGAGCTTGAGCACGCTGCTCAGATTCCATGCCAGATCAAGAAAATTATGATCAAGATAATTGATTTCACTGCGCAAGCCATTGTTGCTGCTGGCACCGACACCTACCGCCAGTCGCCTTGATTTGGCTTCAGTCAGGGTGACATTGACAGGGGCGGCCTGATGGGTAGTCGGATTGTTGTCAATCTCGACCATTGCGGAAGCCAGTTGCGGCATGCTTTGCAGATGTGCGCCAAAGGCGAGTAGTAAATCGCGCCGATAGGCATCGTGTTTTTTAAAGGGAGCCTGTCGTTCGATCAGGTTTTTGTTATAGCGATCAAGGCCGCTGATCGACAGATCGCCAAAGCGGAATGCAGGCCCGGTGTCGATCACCACCATCAGTTGCGCGCTGGCCTTCGCCGGCTCCACGTCGGCCTGACTCACGACAATTTGTGCGGCGGCATAGTCTACACTCGTAACGCTGGCGAGCAGGGCAGATTTGGCTGCTTCCCAGTCGGCTGAACGAAATACCTGTCCAGCACTGAGTGGCCAAGCGCGGCGCAGTTGCTCAATACGGTATTGCTGTGCGGGCGTACCGCTTGCCAGATCGCCCTTGAATTCAAGGTGCAGTTCCGATACATGGGTGAGCGGACCGAGTACGACTTGTAACGTTTGCACCCCGTTAGGGCTGGTCGTGTCCAGCGTGATAGCAGGGCTGAAATAGCCTTCGGTGGCCAGCAAACCGGATATTTCCCGCTGCGCACGGCGCATGAAGGTGGCGATGTCCGTATCATCGGCAAGTGAGGCGGTGGGCATGCTGAAATGGGTCTGGATTAAGGACAGTACGGATGCGGGTGCAGATAACACAAACGTCGATTCTTCGGCTGAGGCTGCGCTAGCTGTCAGCAACAGGGAGACGAGCAGTGCGCCAGACAGAAGGGCCACATGCGGGTGATGAGGATTGCCGTTTCTGTTCATGATATTTTGCCGTGCGATGACATTTATCAAATAGGTTGAATTAAGTTTCAATCAGGATACAGTATTGCGGTATTCAATTCAGCAATATGGGCGAAGCGCATTGAATGTATAAAGTAAGGTGGTTTTATATGTGAAATGTCTGGCAGCCAGTGGCAGTGGCAAACAGGAGCGTATCAAATTAATAATTTAACAGACAATCAAACACAGGATGATGATGAGTTGCAGCCTCTGGCAGCGTTGCCGGCGGGTGTAAAGAATTACATCACGCCAGGCGGACACCAGAAGTTGCAGGCAGAGCTTGAGCAGCTTTGGAAAGTAGAACGCCCGGTGTTGGTCAATACCATTACCTGGGCTGCCTCCAATGGTGATCGATCCGAGAACGGTGATTATATTTATGGTAAGCGGCGTCTACGCGAAATTGACCGGCGGGTGCGCTTTTTGCGAAAACGGCTCGATCAGGCCGAGGTGGTCGATCCGGCGCTACGTGGCGTTTGTGATCAGGTTTTCTTTGGCGCGACAGTTACCGTGTGTCATGAGGATGGCAGTTGTGCGACCTATGCCATTGTGGGGGTGGACGAGGCGGATGTCGTGCGCGGCCATATCAGCTGGGTTTCTCCGTTGGCGCGGGCACTGCTCAAGTTGCACGAGGGTGATGTCGCAAGGTTGCAAACGCCGCTGGGAATTAAGGAAATCGAGGTGCTCGAAGTGCGTTATCTGGGGTTGGCGATGGACTTTTAGCTAAAGCTTGCATTTTGTTGTCTATGTCTTGCTACAATGTGTGTCATTGATGCCGATCGTTTTCCGTAATTTTGAATTATCCAAACCACAAGGATCCAGGTCATGAAAAAAATTGAAGCCATCATCAAACCGTTCAAGCTCGATGAGGTGCGCGAAGCGCTGTCCGAATTGAATATCAGCGGGCTGACGGTTACCGAAGTCAAGGGGTTTGGTCGCCAGAAAGGGCATACCGAGTTATATCGCGGTGCGGAATATGTGGTTGATTTCTTGCCGAAAATCAAGGTGGAAGTGGTGGTGTCGACCGAAATGCTGGATACTGCGGTTGAGGCTATCATCAAGGCGGCGCATACCGGCAAGATCGGCGATGGCAAGATTTTTGTGTCCACCGTCGAGCAGGTGATCCGCATTCGCACCGGCGAAGTGGATGAGTCTGCGCTGTAGTTGCAACCGGATTTACATGAAATTTTAATTACGGTGCGACGGGTTGATTTACCCGATCGCGCCAGATGCGTATAATGCGCGTTTTGCAAAGGCAAGTTTCCCCATGCGCATCATACAAAAAGCACTAACCTTTGACGACGTTTTGCTCGTTCCCGCCTACTCTAATGTGATGCCGCGCGATGTCAGTCTGCGCACGCAACTGACGCGCAATATCAGTCTGAATATCCCGCTGCTGTCTGCCGCGATGGATACCGTCACCGGCGCACGCCTGGCGATTGCACTGGCGCAGGAAGGCGGCATCGGTATCATTCATAAAAACATGACGGCCCGTGAACAGGCAGCCAAGGTGGCCAAGGTCAAGCGCTTTGAAAGCGGCGTGGTCAAGGATCCGATCACTATTACACCTGATATGTCGGTGCGTCATGTGCTGGGTCTGACCCGTCAGTACAAGATTTCCGGCTTGCCGGTGGTGGAAGGTCGGCAATTGGTCGGCATCGTCACCAACCGCGATTTGCGTTTTGAAAGCAATCTGGATCAGCCGGTCAAAAATATCATGACGCCGCGTGAGCGCCTGATCACGGTCAAGGAAAATACCAGTCTGGACGATGCGCGCAATCTGATGCACAAACATCGCTTAGAACGTGTGCTGGTTGTCAATGATGCGTATGAATTGTGTGGTTTGATGACGGTCAAGGATATTTTAAAATCCAGCGAACATCCGTTTGCCAGCAAGGATGACCGAGGCAGGTTGCGCGCCGGTGCGGCAGTCGGCGTGGGCGAGGGTACGGAAGAGCGCGTCGCTTTGCTTGCCGAGGCGGGCGTGGATGTGATCGTGGTGGATACCGCGCACGGGCATTCGCAAGGCGTGCTCGATCGCGTCAAGTGGGTCAAAACCAACTTTCCGCACGTGGAAGTAATCGGCGGCAATATCGCGACAGGTTCTGCAGCGCTGGCACTGATGGATCATGGCGCGGATGCGGTGAAGGTCGGTATCGGCCCCGGATCAATTTGTACTACGCGTATCGTCGCGGGTGTCGGCGTGCCGCAGATTGCAGCGATTCAGAATGTCGCCAATGCGCTGCAGGGTACGGGCGTGCCGCTGATTGCAGACGGCGGGGTGCGTTTTTCCGGTGATATTGCCAAGGCCATTGCGGCAGGTGCCAATACGGTGATGCTGGGCGGTCTGTTTGCCGGCACAGAGGAAGCGCCTGGCGAAATCGAACTGTTCCAGGGGCGTTCCTACAAGTCGTATCGCGGCATGGGTAGTCTGGGTGCGATGCAGCAGGGTTCGAGCGATCGCTACTTTCAGGAGGGCGAGGCCAATCAGGACAAGCTGGTGCCCGAAGGCGTGGAAGGCCGTGTTCCCTACAAGGGTAGTGTGCTGGCGGTGATCCATCAGTTGATGGGTGGACTGCGTGCCAGCATGGGCTATCTGGGGTGCGCGGATATTTCGATCATGCATGCCAAGGCCGAATTCGTCGAAATTAGTTCCTCCGGTATCAGGGAGTCGCATGTGCATGATGTCCAGATCACCAAGGAAGCGCCGAATTACCACATAGACTAGTCGGAAGTCGGAAGACGTAAGTTATGCCCGGTTACCGTGATTGGAAGGTTTGGCGACTGGCGATGGACTTGGCTGTGGATGTCTATAAGCTTTGTGCAGCATTTCCGCAGCAAGAAGTTTATGGACTAAGCAGTCAATTGTATCGTGCAGCGGTTTCTATTCCGTCTAATATAGCAGAAGGTCAGGCGCGTAATTCATACAAAGAGTTTGGCTATTTTCTTGGTATTGCGCGCGGTTCTTTGGCTGAACTGGAAACACAACTCATGCTGGCTGAACGCTTAGGTTATCTGCCCCCGGAAACAACTAATATCGCACTTGAAAAAGCCGAAGAAATCGGAAAAATGCTCAAAGGCTTGCAGAAGTCTATTGTCCCTGACTAACAACTTACGTCTTACGTCTAATAACTGATATGTCCCACAAAAAACTCCTCATTCTTGATTTTGGTTCCCAATATTCACAACTGATTGCAAGGCGTGTACGTGAAGCGAACGTCTATTGCGAATTGCATCCGTGGGATATGACGGAAGATGAGATTCGCGCCTTTAATCCTGCCGGTATTATCCTGTCAGGCGGGCCGAATTCGGTAACCGAAGGCGATACGCCACGCAGTCCCCAGTGTGTGTTTGAACTGGGCGTGCCGGTGCTGGGTATTTGCTACGGCATGCAGACCATGGCTGAGCAGTTGGGCGGCAGCGTGGAAAACGGTCTGGTGCGTGAATTCGGCTATGCCGAAATCCGCGCACAGGGTCATAGTGAACTGCTGCGCGATATTCAGGACAGGGTGGGCGAGCAGGGGCAGGGGTTGGTCGATGTGTGGATGAGCCATGGCGACAAGGTGACGATGTTGCCTCCCGGATTTGCGGTTATCGCTAGCAATGCCACCACCCCAATCGCCGGCATGGCGGACGAGGCAAGGCGTTTTTATGCGCTGCAATTTCATCCCGAAGTTACCCACACGCTTCAGGGCAAGCGCATGCTTTCGCGTTTTGTACATGACATTTGCGGTTGCGGCCACGACTGGAATATGCCGGACTATATTTCCGAGGCGGTAGAAAAAATCCGCAGCCAGGTGGGCAGCGACGAAGTTATTCTGGGTTTGTCGGGCGGCGTCGATTCTTCGGTGGCGGCAGCTTTGTTGCACCGCGCGATCGGTGCGCAACTGACCTGTGTATTCGTCGACAACGGACTGTTGCGTCTGAACGAGGCCGAGCAGGTTATGCAAACCTTTGCCGATAATCTGGGCGTGAAGGTGATTCATGTCGATGCCAGCAGCGATTTTTTGCATCACCTGACCGGCGTGACCGATCCCGAGAAAAAACGCAAGATTATCGGTCGTGAATTCGTCGAAGTCTTTCAGCGCGAATCGAGAAAATTATATCAGGCGAAATGGCTGGCGCAGGGGACCATTTATCCGGATGTAATCGAATCGGCTGGCGGCAAGAACAAGAAGGCGCACACCATCAAGTCGCACCACAATGTGGGTGGCTTGCCGGAAAGTATGCATCTGAAGTTGCTCGAACCCTTGCGCGAACTGTTCAAGGATGAAGTGCGCGAATTGGGCGTAGAGCTTGGCTTGCCGCCTGGCATGGTCTATCGCCATCCTTTCCCGGGACCGGGGCTGGGCGTGCGCATCCTGGGTGAAGTGAAGAAGGAATATGCTGATCTGCTGCGCCGTGCCGACGCGATTTTTATGGAAGAATTGCATGCCACGAAGGATGAAAATGGCCTGTCCTGGTATGAAAAAACGTCCCAGGCTTTCACCGTATTCCTGCCGGTCAAGAGCGTGGGCGTGATGGGCGATGGCAGAACCTATGAATGGGTGGTTTCCCTTCGTGCGGTACAAACCCAGGATTTCATGACAGCACATTGGGCACACTTGCCGTATGAATTGCTGGGAAAAGTGTCCAATCGCATCATTAATGAAGTGCGCGGTATTAACCGCGTGGTATACGATATTTCCGGAAAACCGCCTGCTACCATTGAGTGGGAGTGATGTGGCGTGAGCGGCAATTAAAATCGGGGTCAGACCCCTAATTAAAATCGGGGTCTGACCCCGATTTTACTAATTACTAATTACGGGCATATTTATTTAATATTCGACTTTAAATCCAGATGACTGAATTCAAATCAATGGGCTCTGCAGTTGACAGCAGCGCAATCAAGTACAAAATTGCCATCGCCGGCACCGGTTATGTCGGTCTGTCCAATGCGATACTGTTGGCCCAGCACAATGAAGTAGTGGCGCTCGACATCATTGCAGGGAAGGTAGCCATGCTCAATCGCCGGGAGTCGCCGATTGTCGATGATGAAATTGAGCATTATCTGAAGGAAGCGTCGCTGAATTTTCGTGCAACGCTCGACAAACAGGATGCATACCTTGGCGCCGATTTCGTCATTATCGCCACGCCAACCGACTATGATCCTGAAACCAATTATTTCAATACGAAATCCATTGAGTCCGTCATCCAGGATGTGATGAGCATCAATCCGGATGCGGTGATGGTCATCAAATCAACCATTCCGGTCGGTTACACGGAAAAGCTCAAGCTGCGTTATAACTGTCCCAATTTGATTTTCTCTCCGGAATTTCTGCGAGAGGGGCGTGCCTTGTACGACAATCTCTACCCTTCACGCATCGTGGTGGGCGAGCGCTCCGAACGTGCGCAAACCTTTGCCGGCCTGCTGCAGCAGGGGGCGATCAAGTCCAATATTGATGTTCTGCTCACGGGCGCTACCGAGGCCGAAGCGATCAAGCTGTTTGCCAATACGTTTTTAGCCATGCGCGTGGCCTATTTCAACGAGCTTGACACCTATGCCGCTACGCATGAACTGGATACACGTGAAATTATACGTGGTGTGTCGCTCGATCCGCGCATCGGTGATTATTACAACAATCCCTCATTCGGTTACGGGGGCTATTGTCTGCCCAAGGATACCAAACAGCTTTTGGCCAACTATCGGGATGTCCCGCAAACCCTGATCGGCGCGATTGTCGATTCGAACACCACGCGCAAGGATTTCATTGCGGTAAGTATCCTCAAGCGCAATCCTCGCGTGGTCGGAATACACCGCCTGATTATGAAGGCCGGATCGGATAATTTCCGCACGTCCTCAATACAGGGAATAATGAAGCGCATCAAGGCCAAGGGGATTGAAGTCGTCGTCTATGAACCTGTGCTTCAGGAAAGCGAGTTTTACCACTCCAGAGTAATCAATGATCTCGCGGAATTCAAGAAAATATCCGATGTGATCGTGGCGAACCGGATGACCGATGATCTGCTGGATGTTGCCTCCAAGGTTTTTACACGCGATCTGTTCGGTAGTGATTGATTTGAAGTGTGGTTGCAACGCCCCCACTTCCCACTACATATTACCTCCCATAGATATAGGTCGTTTGGCCTATATATTTTTGTCATATTTTCCGTTATATTTCCACCGTGATCAGGCTGGATTGAAATATCGTTCGTCTAAATGCACTGTATACGGCTGGCGAATGAAATGCCATGCTGATGCTGCATGTTGTGTGGTTTTTGCTTCCAATTTGTTCGGGCTGACAGGATTACTTTTAGGGTTGAAATTGCCAGATGAGCTTGCCTTTAACACAAATGCAATGTGATGTAATTACGATGAATGCTGCTGTGGCGCAGGTGAGTCAGGGTAAGTGGTTTGTGGTGCACACCAAACCCAGGCAGGAATTTTGTGCGCTTGAGAATCTCAAACGTCAGGGTTATGAGTGTTTTTTACCGCTGATCCAGATGCAGAAGATCAGGGGCGGAAAATGTATCGAGGAGATCGAGAGCCTGTTTCCGCGTTATCTGTTCATCAGACTGATTGAAGGCGTCAGCAATTTTTCTCCTATCCGTAGTACCCGAGGTGTGGCTGGATTGGTCAGATTTTCCGGTGTGCCGGCATGCGTATCCGATCAGTTGATCGAGGAGTTGAGGCGGGTTCCTCATGAGGCGGAATCCCTGTTTAATCCGGGCGACCGGCTGGAGGTCACATCCGGACCTTTTGCCGGTATTGGTGCAGAATGTGTTGAGTTGCTGAAGATAAAAAATGGCGAGATACGGGCGATGGTGCTGCTCGAATTCCTGTCGAAGCTGCAGCGGGTGAGCATTCCGGTTGCTGAGCTGAAAAAAGTGGCCTGACTTATCGGAATTTTATGGTATTTTAAGGCGTCATCGGGGGATAAGCCCCGATTTTTTTGGATCGGCATTTGGATGGTTCCTAAAATCGGGGTCTAACCCCGATTTTAGTTGTAAGGGGGTTAGACCCCTATTACCCAGGTTAGGGCTTATTGAGCAGGGCGCGTTTTTCGAGTGACGCTAAATCGAAGGGCGGTAGCGTGTCTGGAGCCGTCGATTGTGACTTATCGGATAAACAACAGGGTTATTTTGCAATGGAAAAGCTGCTTGCACAGGTTGTCGATATCGCGTTAGAGGCTGGTCAGGCTATCATGGAAGTTTATGCAGATACCACCTGTAAGGTGATGAGCAAGGGGGATGATTCGCCGTTGACCCAGGCCGACCTTGCTGCGGATCGGGTGATCAGCGCAGGGCTGAATGATTTTTGCCTGGACTGGCCCATCCTTTCCGAAGAATCGGCGCAGATTGCTTATGCCGAACGGCGCGACTGGCGGCGATTCTGGCTGGTTGATCCGCTTGATGGCACGAAGGAGTTCATCAAACGCAACGGTGAATTTACGGTCAATGTTGCACTCATCGAAAATGGTGTGCCGGTGTTGGGTGTAGTTTATGCGCCGGTGCTGAAGGTGTGTTATTTTGCCGCGTCTGGTGTGGGCGCGTTTATGCGCAGAGGCGACGAGGCCGCGCAAGCCATCCATGTTCAGCCACAGAAGACAGATTTGCCGGTCAAGGTGGTGGTCAGCCGTTCGCACAGCGATGCGCGCACTGAAGCGCTGCTGCAGAGCCTGGGGGATTATCAGTGCATCAGCATAGGTAGTTCGCTAAAGCTGTGTCTGGTGGCCGAAGGGGAGGCGCATTTGTACCCGCGACTTGGGCCGACCATGGAGTGGGATACGGCTGCCGCCCATGCTATCGTCCGGCAGGCAGGAGGCAGGGTGTGTGATGCAGGGGGCGTAGAATTGCATTATAACAAGGCTGATTTACATAATCCCGAATTCCTGGTCTTATCCAGTTCTGATACCTTATTGTTTCACAGTTTGAAATCGGCTATTACCTGAATAGTCCGAAGGGTAATTAAATGAATGAATTAAGCACGTCCCCTATTTCTTCCGATGTTGTCTGGCATCAGGCAACGGTTACGCGTGATCGTCGCGAAACACAAAATGGTCATCGCGGCGCGATCATATGGTTTACCGGTTTGTCAGGTTCCGGCAAGTCCACATTGGCCCATGCGGTCGAAGAGTCATTGCATCAATTGGGCTGTCGCACCTTTGTGCTTGATGGCGACAATGTGCGACATGGCCTGTGCGGCGATCTGGGCTTTTCGAATGAATGCAGGGTCGAAAATATCCGGCGAGTAGGCGAAGTTGCCAAGCTGTTTCTGGAGGCTGGTGTGGTTGTGTTGACGGCCTTTATTTCTCCCTATCGTGAGGATCGCGATCGGATCAGGGATATGGTCGAACAGGATGATTTCATGGAAATATATTGCGATAGTCCATTGGATATTTGTGAGGAGCGGGATGTCAAAGGGCTGTATAAGAAAGCACGCGCGGGCAAGATTGCCGATTTTACCGGGATTTCCTCACCCTACGAGGCGCCGATTACGCCAGAGCTGTCGGTAGATACGGGCTTTACCGAAATCGAAACTTGCGTGCAACAAGTTCTGGAAGAGATGATGCAACGTGGGGTAGTCCAGATGAATTTCTTGGGCTTGGCGAATTCTGAACATGAATAAAATAACCCCAGTAATTCTCTGCGGCGGTTCGGGTACACGCCTGTGGCCGCTGTCCCGTTCGGGTTTCCCCAAGCAGTTTCTGGTATTTTCGGGCACGACCAGTTTATTTCAGCAAGCCATAGAACGTATAAACTGTATTGCAGCCAACGATATTTCGGTGGGTGAAACTCTGGTGGTGACCGGCGAAGAGCATCGTTTTCTGGCGCTGGAACAGTTGCGCGAACTAGAATCGGTTTCGTCGACCTTATTGCTGGAGCCTGTTGCGCGTAATACGGCACCTGCGCTGACGTTGGCTGCTTTGCAGGCGACTGCGAACGGCGAAGATCCGATTCTGGTGGTGACGCCAGCCGATCAGACCGTACAGGATGGTGTCGCATTTACTCTTGCACTGCAGCAGGCGGTGCGCACTGCTGCAACGGGTTCGGTCGTTATTCTCGGTATCACGCCGGATAAACCGGAAACAGGATACGGATACATCAAACATGCCGGTGATGCCGGTACGCTCGGCGAATACCACGTTGCCGAGTTTGCAGAAAAACCATCACTTGCCAAGGCGCAAGCCTATCTGGCCAGCGGTGAATACACCTGGAACAGTGGCATGTTCGTGTTGAAAGCCAGTGCCTGGCTCAAGGCGTTAGGCCAGTTTCATCCCGAGATACTGGAGTTGACACAAAAATCCTGGAGCGCCAGAACGAATGACGCACCTTTTGTACGACCAGGCAGAGAGGCGTTTGCACTTGTTCCTTCAGAATCCATCGACTACGCGGTTATGGAGCCGCTTAGTTCCCAGTCCCCACTTCCCAGTCCCCACTTTCCACTTTCCACTTTCCACTTTCCGCTTAAAATGATCCCGCTCAATGCCGGTTGGAACGATCTGGGTGCATGGGATGCAGTCTGGCAGGTCGGGAAACAGGATGAGCATGGCAATGTGACTGTGGGCGATACGATTGCGATCGATACCCAAAATACCTTGATTCATTCGACCAGTCGTTTGGTAGGCACAGTTGGTGTGAATGATCTGGTAATCATAGAGACCGCTGATGCGGTGTTGGTCGCAGATCGCAGTCGGAGTCAGGACGTCAAAAAAATCGTCATCGCACTACAACAGCAAGGGCGTGAAGAGCACACGATGCATCGCAAGGTGCACCGCCCATGGGGTTGGTACGACAGCATAGACGAGGAGTCGCGTTTCAAAGTCAAGCGCATTCAGGTCAAGCCCAAAGCTAGTCTCAGTCTGCAAAAGCATCATCATCGAGCCGAACACTGGATCGTGGTCAAGGGCACCGCTGAAGTGACCTGCGGTGACAAGACCTTATTGCTGACTGAAAATCAGTCCACCTACATTCCGTTGGGAGAGTTACATCGTCTGTACAATCCTGGATCGATTCCGCTGGAAATCATTGAAGTGCAATCCGGCAGTTATCTGGGTGAGGACGATATCGTGCGGTTTGAAGATAGTTACGGTAGAAAACACAATTCATAAGGGAAGCAGAAAAATGGTTCAAAAAGTCGCATTGATTACTGGCATCACCGGCCAGGACGGCGCGTATCTGGCCGAGTTTTTGCTAAAGAAGGGTTATGTTGTACACGGCATCAAGCGCCGTAGCTCTTCGTTTAATACGGATCGCATCGACCATCTGTATCAGGATCCCCATGTCGATAACGCCAAATTCATGTTGCATTATGGCGATTTGACTGACTCGACTAACCTGATCCGTATCATTCAGCAAACCCAGCCTGACGAAATTTATAATCTGGCGGCGATGAGCCATGTGGCGGTTTCTTTCGAGACGCCAGAATATACTGCCAACGCGGACGGCATCGGTACGCTGCGTATTCTGGAGGCTATCCGCATTCTCGGACTGGAGAAGAAGACCCGCTTTTATCAGGCATCCACTTCCGAGTTGTACGGTATGGTGCAGGAAATCCCGCAGAAGGAAACGACGCCGTTTTATCCGCGCAGCCCCTATGCGGTTGCCAAGCTGTACGCCTACTGGATTACGGTCAATTACCGCGAGGCTTATGGCATGTATGCCTGCAACGGCATTTTGTTCAATCACGAGTCACCGATACGCGGCGAGACTTTCGTCACGCGCAAAATTACCCGTGCGCTGGCTCGCATCAAACTTAACCTGCAGGATTGCCTGTATCTGGGCAATATGGATTCCTTGCGTGACTGGGGTCATGCGAAGGACTACGTTGAGATGCAATGGTTGATGCTGCAACAGGAAAAACCAGAAGACTTTGTCATTGCGACCGGTGTGCAATTTTCTGTGCGGGACTTCGTCAATGCAGCTGCGGAAGAACTGGGTATGGAAATCCGCTGGGAGGGCACGGGTGTTGATGAAAAGGGTTTTCTCACCTCGCCCGCAGGCGGGAGAGGGGATGTGGGAGAGGGTGAACGCTGTATTGTTCAGGTCGATCCGCGCTACTTCCGTCCGACTGAAGTCGAGACCCTGCTGGGCGATCCGACCAAGGCCAAGCAGAAACTGGGCTGGACCCCGAAGGTAACCTTCAAGGAGCTGGTCGCCGAGATGGTGCGCGAGGATCTCAAATCGGCCGAGCGTGATGAACTGGTCAAGAAACACGGCTACAAGGCCATGGATTATCACGAATAAGCCATGATGCAAAAGAATAGCAAAATCTATGTGGCCGGACATCTTGGTTTGGTGGGCTCGGCACTTATGCGCGGCTTGCAGGCCAAGGGTTATACGAATTTGATCACCCGAACCCATGCGGAACTGGATTTGACCTGTCAAGCGCAGGTGTGCGAGTTTTTTGCGCAAGAGAAGCCGGAATACGTCCTATTGGCCGCCGCCAAAGTGGGCGGCATTCATGCCAACAATACCTATCCTGCGGAATTTATTCATCAGAATCTGGCGATTCAGACCAACGTCATCCACGAATCCTGGCGTAACAATGTGCAGCGTTTGTTGTTTTTGGGGTCATCCTGCATTTACCCTAAAGATTGTCCGCAGCCGATCAAGGAAGAATATCTGCTGACCGGGTCTTTGGAGCCGACTAACCGTCCTTATGCGTTGGCGAAGATCGCCGGTATTGAGATGTGTCATGCCTATAATCGCCAGTATGGCACACGTTATATGGCCGCCATGCCAACCAATCTGTATGGGCCGGGCGACAATTACGATCTGAACAATTCTCATGTGCTGCCAGCATTGATCCGCAAGATGCATGAAGCCAAGCTGTCCGAAGCGGCTGAGGTGGTGGTGTGGGGAACGGGCACGCCACGACGTGAATTTCTGTACAGCGACGATATGGCGGATGCCTGTATTTATTTGCTGGAGCAGTCGGAATACAGATTGCAGGCGCTGTTCAATGAGGACACGCCGCCGTTGGTGAATGTTGGCTGCGGCGAAGATTTGACTATTCGTGAATTGGCGGAACTGGTTAAATCCGTCGTGGGCTACACGGGGAAACTGGTCTTTGATACCAGCAAGCCGGACGGCACGATGCGCAAGCTGATGGATGTGAACAGACTGAGACAGATAGGGTGGATGGCCGTAACAAAGCTACAGGAAGGTTTGGCGGCAGTGTATGCCACGTGGCAGATTCAGGAATGAGCTGTATTTTAGGTAAATAATTTATGTCAGGTAATACATATCTTGTAACTGGTGGCGCCGGATTTATTGGTTCACATATAGTTGGATCGTTGCTCTCTTCAGGAAATCAGGTTCGTGTGCTTGATAATTTGAGTTCTGGAAAGACTGAAAATCTGGCACATTTACGACATTTTGAGAGTTTTAAATTTATACGAGGTGATATTAGGGATATGCAGGATGTGGATTCTGCGATGAATGGTGTTGAGGGGGTTTTTCATCAAGCGGCATTGGTTTCTGTTCCACAGTCCATTAAAAATCCCAGGGAGAGCCAAGAAAATAATGCATTGGGTACCTTTAATATTTTTGAAGGTGCTAGAAAGAATGGAGTTAAGCGCGTTGTCTTTGCGAGCTCTGCGGCAGTCTATGGTATGAATGACAATTTACCTCTTCGAGAAATTGAGCAGGGGCGACCCATTAGTCCTTATGCTCTAGATAAGTCTTATGCTGAAACCTTGGCGGGTATGTATTCCGATATTTTTGATGTGTCTTCCGTCGCCTTGCGTTATTTCAATGTGTATGGGCCTAGGCAGGATGCTGCTTCCCCTTACTCAGGGGTAATTACGACGTTTATAGCAAGGATTGCAAAAGGTTTGCCGTTGAATGTGTATGGCGACGGAGAGCATAGCAGAGATTTTGTCAACGTAAAGGATGTGGTTGCAGCAAATATTGCGGCTATGACTTCATCACAGATTGGTGCTCAAACTTTTAATGTTGGTTGTGGGAACAGTATTTCGTTAAATACACTGATAGAGTTGTTGAGTAAATTGTGTGGAAAACAGGTGGAAACGATATATCTTCCGGCTCGCAAGGGTGATATTGTCCACTCATGTTCTAATGTTTCGTTGATTGAAAAGAGATTGGGATGGAAATCTCAATGTGAAATTGAACAGGGTCTCGCTGAGGTTTTGCAATGGATGAATTCCATTGCGTAATGGATAAAATTGTTTGAAGACTAGAAGATTTAGCCTGAAATTTAATGGCAGGAGTTGTTTCAGCTGTAATGTTGAAGCTGGAATACCAAAATCTAATTTTTGATGAAATTGGTGAAAATTGTGCTGAAAGATAAAAAAATTCTTGTAACCGGTGCGGATGGTTTTATAGGATCGCACTTGGTAGAAGCGTTGGTACGGCAAGGCTATGATGTGAAGGCTTTTTTGCTTTATAATTCTTTTAATTCATGGGGTTGGTTAGATAGCTGTGCGCCGGATGTGGCAGGACAGTTTGAGGTTTTTTCAGGAGACATAAGAGATCCACACGGTGTGAAGGTGGCAATGCAAGGCTGCGATATTGTGATGCATTTGGCGGCCTTAATAGCAATTCCTTATTCCTATCACTCCCCTGATACTTATGTTGATACCAATGTTAAAGGCACGCTGAATGTCGTTCAGGCTGCCAAAGAGTTGGGCGTGGAGAAAGTAGTTCATACTTCTACAAGTGAAGTTTACGGGACAGCCCGCTTTGTTCCTATTACTGAAGAACACCCACTGCAGGGGCAGTCCCCATATTCGGCTACAAAAATCGGTGCTGATCAAATTGCCATGTCGTTCTACAACGCTTTTGATACGCCGGTTGCTACCATTCGTCCGTTCAATACCTACGGCCCAAGGCAATCGGCTCGTGCGTTTATCCCAACCGTAATTACTCAAATTGCCAACGGCAAACGCAAAATCAAATTGGGCGCACTGCATCCCACGCGCGATTTCAATTTTGTAATGGATACGGTGAGGGGATTTATTTCTATCGCTGAATCAGCGCAATCTGTTGGTGAAGTTATTAATATTGGCAGTAATTTTGAAGTTTCCATGGGCGATACGGTCAAGATGATTGCCGAGATCATGGGAGTTGAAATCGAAATTGAAACCGATGAAGTTCGCTTGCGTCCGGAGAAGAGTGAAGTTGATCGTCTGTGGGCAGATAACAGCAAGGCTAAAATGCTAACCGGCTGGGAACCATCATATGGTGAACGTGAAGGTTTCAGGCGCGGCCTGTCCGAAACGATCGCCTGGTTCACGAATCCGGAGAATCTAAAGCATTACAAAGCCGATATTTACAATATATAAGTTCCCATGTTCGAATCGCTCATCCACTTTGTACGCGACCAGTACCGCACCAGGGATTTCATTCCGCTGCATGCTCCGGTCTTTATCGGTCGTGAACGTGATTATGTGCTGGAAACGATTGATTCGACCTTCGTTTCCAGCGTGGGGGCCTTCGTCGACCGATTTGAGCGCAATATGGTCGAATACACGGGAAGTCCGAGGGCTATCGCCACGGTCAATGGAACGGCGGCGCTTCACGTGGCGCTGCAACTCGCGGGTGTTAGACCCGGAGAACTTGTTATAACCCAGCCGCTAACCTTCGTCGCTACCTGTAATGCTATTGATTATTGTGGGGCTGAATCCGTATTTGTGGATGTGGACCGCCATACGCTTGGGCTTTCACCTTCTGCAATGGCAGCATGGTTGGATGAAAATGCGGTTCTGGATGCGGATGGGATTTGTCGAGCAAGGATTGACAATAAAATTATTCGTGCCTGTGTAGCTATGCACACTTTTGGGTTGCCGGTCGAGCTTGATGCGCTGATAGATGTATGTTCCAGATGGAATATTGTTCTCGTCGAAGATGCGGCAGAATCACTGGGGAGTTATTATAAAGGCCGCCATACAGGTACATTTGGTCAGCTTGGTACGCTTAGCTTCAATGGCAACAAGATCATGACAACTGGTGGTGGCGGAATGATACTCACGGCCTCTTGGGCGACACCGGGCACGATATGTTTATTAAATCCTACGGCGCCGAGGGCGTTGCGGGGATCGAGTTGGAATTTGTCGCGCTGTAGAGGCGGGGACCGACGCCGAGAATCAGGTCGTCGCTTACGCGGGCGGCGTGGTTCAAGGGATCACCGTTAAAACTCACGCGCTCGACCGGGCAACCGAGGAGGCCGGACTTGACGGCCTCCTGGTTGCCCGGTCGAGCGCGTGAGTTTTAACGGTGATCCCTTGACCCACACCGCCCGCGTAAGCGACGACCTGATTCTCAGCATCGGTCCCCGCCTCTTACAGCGCGACCGAACTGCGAAGCCCTCGGCACCGTGGATTTAATAAACATTGGCGCCCCCGGTGTCGCCCAAGAGGCCGTGCGTATCATCTCCGCCACCACCAGTTGTCATGATCCTGTTGCCATTGAAGCTAAGCGTACCAAGCTGACCAAATGTCTTTGTATGGCGGCCTTTGTAATAACTCCCCAGTGATTCTGCCGCATCTTCGACGAGAACATCTACCATACTGGAACATACATCTATCAGCGCATCAAGCTCGACCGGCAACCCAAAAGTGTGCATAGCTACACAGGCACGAATAATTTTATTGTCAATCCTTGCTCGACAAATCCCATCCGCATCCGCATTTTAATCCGACCATCTTGCAGAAGGTGAAAGCCCGAGGCACGTTTATGGCGGTCCACATCCACAAATACGGATTCGGCCCCACAATAATAGATAGCATTACAGGTAGCGACGAAGGTTAGCGGCTGGGTTATAACAAGTTCTCCGGGTCTAACACCCGCGAGTTGCAGCGCCACGTGAAGCGCCGCCGTTCCATTGACCGTGGCGATAGCCCTCGGACTTCCCGTGTATTCGACCATATTGCGCTCAATGCGGTCAACGAAGGCCCCCACGCTGGAAACGAAGGTCGAATCAATCGTTTCCAGCACATAATCACGTTCACGACCGATAAAGACCGGACATGCAGCGGAATGAAATCCCTGGTGCGGTACTGGTCGCATTACAAAGTGGATGAGCAATTCGAACATGGGAACTTATATATTGTAAATATCGGCTTTGTAATGCTTTAGATTCTCCGGATTCGGTCGACCGGGCGATCACTCGGACAGGCCGCGCCCTGAAACCTTCACGTTCACCATATGATGGTTCCCAGCCGGTTGCATTTTGTAGCCTTCTGTATCTGCCCACAGACGATCAACTAACTCTCTCCGGACGCAAGAAGCGAACTTCATCGGTTTCATTCCAGATTTCAACTCCCATGATCTCGGCGATCATTCTGACCGTATCGCCGTGGAAACTTCAAAATTACAACTACAATATTAATAACTTCACAACAGATTGCGCTGATTCAGCGATCAAATAAATCCCCTCACCGTATCCATTACAAAATTGAAATCACGCATGGGATCCATGCGCCCAATTTGATTTTGCGTTTCGTTGGCAATTTGAGTAATTACGGTTGGGATAAACGCACGAGCCGATTGCTTTGGGCCGTAGGTATTGAACGGACAATGAGTAGCAACCGGCATATCAAAAGCGTTGTAGAACAACATGGCAATTTGATGCACACCGATTTTTGTAGCCGAATATGG
>CAWASY010000035.1:0-5014 GCA_963784505.1 uncultured beta proteobacterium
CCTCTCTTTAATATGACTTTTCCTTGCCTGCCGTATTCTGTCGGCTTTGTCGAGAACGACGCTGATACGACATTGTTCCTCATATTCAGGAAGAGCTATGGACAAACTCACAAGTTTGTCGCGACTTACGTGAGGTATAGTCGCTCCCGTAGTCGATTGGTTAAGCACCTCAAACTGACTTTGTAAGTAGCGCGCAACATAAGGTGCAAAAACCTGTTTTTCATTAACGGGCCGAAGGCGTGCAATCGTGCTGCCAATCACCCCTGTTAATCCGTAGCCAACCGTGCCAGCGTTAGCTCCATCCCAAGCAATACAGATATCGTTCGTCATCACTTGTATACCACGCGGATCATCTACAAATTTCAGTTCGCTGTCAGTTCGTAAATCCTCAATTTGAATATAGCGTTTAAGACCCTGGTCGCATGTCGCAAAAATTTTAGGTGCCTTGTGCCCTTTTGCAATGGTGAATAACTCACCTATACTTTTGCGAGCTGTCATAGAAGAGTTTCCAGTTCTTGCAAATCCAACTGAATCTCAACCGCTAGAGCGTTCATTCGCTCCAAAATCACGGTCGGTGAATCGAACTTGACAGCCTTATGCACCACTTCCTTGTAACGGTTGATCGACAGATCGTATTTTTTGGAGCGGATGTCTGCCACCGGCACCGTGAAAGCCTTGGCTTTACGGTCTGAAAAATCTGTGCTGGCCTTACGATATTGCTGAAACTTAGCCAGCACGTCAGGCAGGTCGTTGTCGTTCATCGGCTGCCGTTTGTCATCGAGCGAAAATCCGTCAGACTGCACGTCGTAAAACAGGACATCATCCGTCCGTCCGCCTTTGGTGAAGATCAAAATGGCAGTAGATACACCCGCATAAGGTTTGAATACGCCAGAGGGCAACGAGATCACCGCTTCCAGTTGGTTCTCATCAATCAAATACTGCCGCAACGCTACATGCGCCTTGCTGGAACCGAACAACACACCATCCGGCACGACGGTGGCTGAGCGGCCACCATTTTTGAGCATGCGCAAGATCAGCACGATGAACAAGAGCTCGGTCTTTCTGGTTTTGGCTTTCTTCAACAACGAAGGATGTACATCCTCTTCGTCCAGAGTGCCCTTGAATGGAGGGTTTGCTGCAATGACATCGAATCCGCCTTCGGCTTGCAAACTGAATTTCTCGGGAAAATTCTTTGAAAGTGTGTCCTGATAATGGATATCCGGATTCTCGACGCCATGCAGCATCAGATTCATGGCCGCGATGCGCAGCATGGTCACATCAAAATCGAAGCCGTGGAACAAGCCATTCTGAATATGCTCGCGGTAGGGCTCCAGACGGTCTCCCGGATAACTCTTGCTGCCATCCTCGAAGGTTTCCACCAGTTCTGGCGAAGAGAATTTTTGACGCAGATATTCCATAGTGCTGACCAGGAAACCCGCCGTGCCGCAGGCCGGATCACCTACTACTTCGGTGGGCTTAGGGTCGAGCAGCTCGATCATCAACTTGATGATGTGGCGAGGCGTGCGGAACTGACCGTTGATGCCAGCCGTACTCAGCTTGCTCAACATGTATTCGTAGAGATCGCCCTTGATGTCGCTGTTGCCAAGAGGCAGCAAGTTGATCTGTGTAACGGCGGACACCAGCAGACTCGTCTTGGAAACCAGGCAGGTGGCATCCTTCATATATTCGCCGAAGGTTGTGTTCTTGCCGCCCAGATCACGCAGATGAGGGAAGACCTGGTCGCGCACATGGCGCAGCATCTCTTCTCCCCCATATTCGCTCCAGTTCTTCCAGCGCAGATTTTGTTGCTCTCGACTGAAATTCTTATGCGGCAATTTCCCTGTTCGCCCCGCCATCTTTTCGAAGCGTGTTTCTTCTATATCCAGCAGGCGGGCGAACATCAGAAATGAAATCTGCTCGATGACAGTAAGCGGATTGGTGATTCCACCGGTGTGGAATTCCAGCCACAGCCGGTCGATGTCGTTTTTAAGTTGATTGGTAATCATGTGTGCTTTCTTAGGATGTAGTGATGCCGCGCTCAATCAATTGAGTGCGAAGTTGTTCTTTAGCCTGCTGAAACAAACGTCGGTTTGCGTGATCATTGAGCCAGCGTGAAGCACCAGAGGTGTGCGGGAAGAATACGACTGTTCGTCCGTTCCAGTTTTCGTGACGTCCAACGAAGTTCTCAAGACGTGCTTCGCTTGCTTTGCGTCCTGTCAGCTTTAGATAAGCCTTGAGTGGCAGCCCACCCAGCGTGACAATGACCTTCGGATCAGCAAGCTGAATTTGCCCCTCAAAAAGAGGTTGGCAGTTACGAATCATTTCAGCAGAGGGCAACACGTCTTCACGCACCTTACCGGCGCGCAATGCAAGCTTGCTACCGGGGAAGCACTTGATCACAGCGGACGAATACACAAGTTCATCAAAGCGTGAACGCGGCAAACCTATCTCATCAAAAATGGTCCGGATACCCTGACCTGCATCCCCCTGAAACGGCCTTCCCGTTTCGTATTCAGTCAATCCCGGAGCTTGTCCGATCAACATGACTGGCCTGGGCCGGATACCAGACACAATCGGGCGCGGCTCTGTTCGCACAGCGGCCTTGCGAGGATCGACAGGGTATTGTTCGAACAATGCTGCGCACTTACGGCAGTTGCGCATCTGCTCATCAAATATTTGGTACTGTGTGTTCATAGTGTCCGACATCATTTTTATTGATTTATACGTAGATCGTTGCCAAGACGGAAACTATCGATTACTGCGATTAATTCTTTGACCTCGGTATCATCGAAAACGCCGTCAGGCCCGTCCTCACTCACTTGAGTAAAGGGTGCGTCATAAAGTTTGTCGAGGGTGATGACACCAAATTTTGCGATGTGATTTTGCAGCAAAGCCATGAAGCGCTGTTGTTTGGACGAAAGCTGTGGATGGCGTGCGAAAAATTCGCCGAAACGCTCTGCTACAACCTCTGGCTCCAGACCAACAATGGTACGAATTGCCGACACCAGATCACCAGCAGTATCCGGGTAAAACTCGGTCAACCAAGTCAGGTTGATGTCCGGATGCTGGGTAAGCACCAGACTGACCAATGCCGTAAGATCCGGCTCGCCGACAGGTTCACTGCGCCGAATTTTACGCAGCGTGGAACTAGTATCGAACAGGCTTGTGAGTACCTGCTCAACACGTTGCCGATAAACCACCAACTCAGTTCCTTCAAGTTTGTGCATGTATCGACCAAACTCGATCTTCGTAGCATCTTCTGTAACATCAAGCACCCGTGGTTTGCTGCCAATGGTTGGCCCTTCCACGCGATGCTTCATGATCCCGCGCAAATCCTCCCTTAGTGATTCAAGTGCAAGTACATCAGCTTGATCAAAGATCAGTTTCCAGAAGTCACCGCTGCGTACTTTATCTATGCTTGCCAGCTTGTCGCGAACGACATTGACGTTAATCGGTAACTGCGCAACCAGGGCGATAAGATCGTCACGCAGATCATTGAACACGGCTGACTTTTTCATAAGCTCGCTCTGCATCTGGGCAATCAGAAGATCAAGCTGGTAAGCCGCTTCCCAGTTTCGCGTATCACGCCACTGCATAAGAGGCGCAATATCATTTAGCAGTGATGAACGCGTTGCAGCACTCAATGCCATCAATACACCGTTACGCTGAACTTCACGCACCTCACGCCACTTCTCCCGGACTGCAATAGTGGTCTCCGGGAGTGCCGCAATATCAGCCTGAAGCAACTTGATTGCCAGATCAAATGCATCTGTCTTCGCCACTGCAAGTGCAGTTACTGCCAGTTGCATTCGTGTCTCAAAAAGTTTTTGCAGCAGTGATTTGCTGACCACAGGATTTGCTTCGCGGTAACTTTCCTCAAAATAGGCGAAGTTGCCCCAATGGTCGAATATGTGAAACTTGGTTTTGTCCTGTCCGGGCCCATTCAAATCCGCACACAGCCTGGTTCCACGACCAATCATCTGCCAGAACTTAACATAGGATTTGACGGGTTTGGCGAAGACCAGATTCACAACTTCAGGCACATCAATACCGGTATCCAGCATGTCGACTGAGATTGCCACGGTGAGTGCGTTTTTGGGATCCTTGAAGTCATCAATTAACTGTTCGGCGCGGACATCGTAGTGATCGATTACTCGGCAGAATTGACCGCCATACTGCGGGTACATTTCATCGAACATCCCTGCCAGGAATACTGCGTGGTTGTGATTTCGGGCAAAAATAATGCTTTTCCCAGGATGAGAACCGCTGGCGTCGCGCAGGCCGTTCTCCATCAAATTACGCAAGATGGCACGGTTAGTGTCCTTGTTAAACACCGTCCGATCCACATCGGTATCGTCATAGGCAACACCCTGTTCTTTGCCTTGTGTACGAAATCTATAGCGTTGGGCTTTGGCGTTCAGCACACAGCCTCTTTTCGCCAAGTGCAAATGATGCCGTCCGGATGCGCCCATCCGCGACTTCATAGACGCACTGCATTTCAACGGTCCCGCGTCCCTCCGGAAAGTTACGGGTAATCAACTCGAAGTCGACAACCAAGTTACCCATGACGGTGCGCGACAGAAGCCGTGCCTGTAGTCAGGGCTCGGAAAATCTAGTGAGAAAGCGAGAACGCATTTCGGCGTGTAGTCGTCCACGGTGTCGGCAGAAGGTACAACCGTAAACGGCAAATTCCAGAGTTCGCCGTCGGTCGCAGCTTGCACGAGTGCGGCGCCGTCCGATGCAAGTAGCGGGCGGAGTCGAATTCTTGGTCCGATGAGTGGCTCCATATGCTGGTGCACCGCTGAACTTACGCGCGCCGAAACGCGACAAAACTCCAACTGACATCGGCACGGCCAAGCATGTCTTCACGCCGGCTGCGATGATGAGCACATAAACCAAATTCCGCCCCGAGTTTGACCGTCTCCTCGGCGGTAACATCAAACATCCTTCGTCCCAGGGGAACCGGCCCATGCCGCAGAGACATGATCACCTGACCCTGTTCGGCGATCAAATC
>CAWASY010000036.1:0-29524 GCA_963784505.1 uncultured beta proteobacterium
TGCGAATTTCTTGCGCAATTCAGGATCCTGCGTAGCCACGCCGACCGGACATGTATTGAGGTGGCACTTGCGCATCATGATGCAACCCTGAACAACCAGCGGCGCTGTCGCGAAACCGAATTCATCCGCACCCAACAGCGCGCCGATCAGTACATCGCGGCCGGTTTTGAGCTGACCATCGACCTGCAGAATGATACGACCGCGCAACTGGTTGAGCACCAGCGTTTGCTGCGCCTCGGCCAGACCCAATTCCCAGGGGGTACCAGCATGCTTGATTGAGGACAGGGGCGATGCGCCCGTGCCGCCGTCGAAACCGGATACCACAATGTGATCCGCCTTGGCCTTGGACACACCGGCGGCTACCGTACCGACACCTACTTCAGATACCAACTTGACCGAAATGGAAGCCGTCGGATTGGAATTCTTCAAGTCGTGGATCAGCTGCGCCAGATCCTCGATCGAATAAATGTCGTGGTGAGGAGGAGGAGAAATCAGACCGACGCCCGGTACCGAGAAGCGCAGCTTGGCGATATATTCGGAGACCTTGCCACCTGGCAATTGCCCACCTTCACCCGGCTTCGCACCCTGCGCCATCTTGATCTGAATCTGATCCGCACTGGCCAGATACTCAGCTGTCACGCCGAAACGACCCGATGCGACCTGCTTGATCTTTGAACGCAACGAATCGCCCGGCAACATCTGCCTGTCCGCTTCGATACGGTTCTTGCCGATGATATCGGAGAGCATTTCGCCGCCCTTGAAAACGCCGAAGCGCGCTGCATCCTCGCCACCTTCACCGGTATTGGACTTGCCGCCGATACGGTTCATCGCAATCGCCAGATTGGTATGCGCTTCAGTCGATATGGAACCCAGCGACATCGCACCCGTCACAAAACGCTTGACGATCTCCTTGGCAGATTCGACTTCCTCCAGCGGCACAGGCGCGCCTGCCGGCTTGATATCGAACAAACCGCGCAGGGTTTTGAGCTTGGTGCTTTGCTCATTGATGAGTTTTGCGTAGTCCTTGTAGGTCGCGAAGTTGTTTGTGCGTGTCGCGTTCTGCAATTTGGCGATGGAATCAGGGGTCCACATGTGTTCTTCGCCGCGTACACGCCAGGCATATTCGCCGCCTGCTTCGAGCGCATTTGCCAAAACAGGGCTATTTCCGAACGCGTCGGTATGCATGCGGACGGCTTCTTCAGCCACTTCTGCAAGGCCAATCCCTTCGATCTGTGTTGCCGTGCCGGTAAAATAACTCGCGACAAACGACGCGTTCAGGCCGATGGCCTCGAATATCTGTGCGCCACAGTAGGATTGATAAGTAGAAATCCCCATTTTGGACATGACCTTCATCAGGCCCTTGTTAATTGCCTTGATAAAGTGCTTTTTGGCAACCGCTGCATCCACACCGGTTACAGGCGTTAACGCTGCTGCAGTTTCATACACCAACCATGGGCAAACCGCTTCAGCACCATAGCCTGCCAGCAACGCAAAGTGATGCACTTCGCGCGCAGAACCGGTATCGACCACAAGACCCGTACTGGTTCGCAGACCTGCGCGCACCAGATGCTGATGCACTTTGGCGGTGGCGACCAGTGCCGGGATCGCGACGCGTTGAGCGCTCATGCTGCGATCGGACAGGATCATGACATTATATCCATCGGCCACACCCTGGTCAGCAGCCGCGCACAGTGCTTTAATTGCAGCTTCGCATCCTGCTGCGCCTTCACTTGCCGGATAGGTGATATCCAGAACCTGCGAACGATAACGTCCTTGAGTCAACTGATCGATGTTGCGCAACTTGGCGATGTCTTCATTCGACAGCACCGGCTGATGCACCTCAAGACGCAGGGAAGGCTCGGTTTCATCCAGCCCGAGCAGATTGGGCTTGGGTCCGATGAACGAAGTCAGCGACATGACGATTTCTTCGCGGATCGGATCAATCGGTGGATTGGTTACCTGAGCGAACAGTTGCTGGAAATAGTCATAAAACGAACGGTTCTTGTTGGACAATACTGCCAGTGCCGCATCCGTACCCATTGAGCCGGTTGGCTCTTCGCCCGCCTTGATGATGGGAGACAGGATAAATTTGATATCTTCCTGTGAATAGCCAAAAGCCTGCTGCGTATCGAGCAGGCTCGCGTTCAACTTGTTATCGATAGTCTGTGCCGGGAAATCGCCCAGAAAGTAGCGCGATTGTTCTATCCATTCACGATAGGGCTTGGCTGTAGCCAGCTGATTCTTCAGCTCAACGTCGTCGATGATACGCCCAGCTTCCATGTCGATCAGGAACATCTTACCCGGCTGCAAGCGCCATTTTTTTACGACCTTGTGTTGCGGTATATCCAGCACGCCCATTTCGGAGGCGAGCAGCACCACATCGTCATCGGTAATCAGATAGCGTGCAGGACGCAAGCCGTTACGATCCAATGTCGCACCTATCATGCGGCCATCCGTGAACGCCACGGCAGCAGGCCCATCCCATGGTTCCATCATCGCTGCATGGTATTCATAAAATGCGCGGCGCTCCTCACTCATCAAGGGATTGCCTGCCCATGCTTCGGGTATCAGCAACATCATTGCGTGCGGCAACGAATATCCGCCGGCTACCAGCAACTCCAGTGCATTGTCGAAACAAGCCGAGTCGGACTGACCTTCGTCAATCAGCGGCCAGAGTTTTTCCAGATCTTCGCCGAGCAGTTTTGAGGACATCGCCGCATGGCGCGCAGCCATCCAGTTTACGTTACCGCGCACGGTATTAATTTCACCATTATGCGCAATCATGCGGAAAGGATGCGCCAGATTCCAGCTCGGAAAAGTATTGGTCGAAAAGCGCTGATGCACCAGCGCCAGCGCGCTGACCACGCTATCGTCCTGCAAGTCGAAGTAATATTTGCCGACCTGGTCGGCCAGCAACATACCCTTATACACAATTGTGCGAGCAGAAAGCGAGGAAATATAGAACCCATGTCCATTGGACAGCTTATTGACTGCGTGCTCGCTTATCTTGCGGATAACAAACAACTTGCGCTCGAAAGCGTCCGCATCCGCGCAAGCTGCGCCCATTGCAATAAATACCTGGCGCACGACAGGTTCAACCAGTTTTACGCCTTCGCCCAAAATGGAACTGTCCACCGGCACATCGCGCCACCCCAGCAACTGCTGACCTTCGGCGGCAATATTGTCTGCAATGATTTGCTCACAGGCGGCACGAGCAGCAGCCTCACGCGGTAAAAACAACATGCCCACGCCATAATGGCCTGCTTCAGGCAGCGCCACACCGAGGCTTGCGCACTGTGCGCGGAAGAATGCATCAGGCACCTGCAACAGAATACCTGCACCATCACCGGCTAACGGGTCAGCGCCAGTCGCGCCCCGATGGGTCAGATTTTCCAGTATCTGCAAACCTTGACTAACCATGTCATGGCTTTTTTTACCCTTGATATGGGCGACAAAACCCACTCCACAGGCATCGCGCTCCTGGCGCGGATCGTACAAACCTTGTTGCATCGGCAAAGAGTTAACCACGGCATACCTCAATCTATTCAAACTGGGTGTTGAAAAAGGGCGTCAGACAGTAGCTGTGCGGCATTCCTGAAAAAGCGATTTCGCACTGCCTTTATGCGCTGCATTTCAAACACGTATTAAAGCAAAAAAATGACGACTCGGGTCGCCATACCTACTACTCAAGCTATACAAAAGCGAAAGGGCTGGAATCTTACCTTTATTCATGCCTATCAGCAACCGCAGCGACCAGGCTGATTGCCCGCATCAGTTAAAAAATTTCGTTTTTAGCACAACACGTCACGTGGGTAGGTCTTTTTACATAGACTATCTGGCATATTGTCTTTTAAATTCATGAAGGACAGGATGCGAACTTGCCTGTCTATATTCCTTGAAATTTTCATCAGCCAGACAAGTGTGTAAATACCTTATTTTGACTATCCAGGGGAGAACTATAATGAACAAAACTCAATCCACAGCGCTGATGTATATAAGGCGAACTCGGCGCGTTGTGAACGCCTGTCTGATGTTTTTCGCTCTGGCGCTCATGGGCAGCGCATCAGTTTATGCCGCAGGCCCACCCGAGTTGTTCCCACTCTTGCCCACGCCACAGTACAAGGATGCAAGTCCGGTTCAATCGCAGCGCATAAACCAGATCATGCAACGCCCTAGCACGACATCGATTGCCCTGATGCGTATCGATGCCAATGCATTGAGCGGTGGAAGTACGCGCATGTCGTTGCCGAATGCCCGTACGCTTGATTTTAACAGAAGCAATATCGAGACCCGCAGCCCAACCGACTACACCTGGTTTGGCACACTGACAGGTGTGCCTGGCCGTGCAACGCTGGTTGTGCATGATGGCAACATTACTGGAACCATCAGGGACGGCGCCGATATGTACCGTGTCGAACCTGTTGGCGATGGTGTGCATGCGGTGATCAAGGTGGATGAATCCCGCTTCCCGCCCGAACACCCGCCCAGCTTCAATATCAAGGAAAAAGAGCTGCACAATGATGCGGGTTCGGCACCTATGGCTACACGAGACATCAAGGGCATACCGGTCGGCATAGACGTATTGGTCGCCTATACGCCCGCCGCACGCACGGCGGTTAGCGATATCGCTGCCACCATCCAGCTGGCTGTCGCTGAAGCCAATCAGTCCTACCAGAACAGCGGCGTCAATATCAAACTGAACCTGGTGGATAAATTCGAGGTTGCCTATTCCGAGACCGCTGCGAATGGCGCTAAAAAGAGCTTCGACACGATACTGGCTGATTTCGTCGGCATGGCAGACGTGAATAACCGTCGCAACAGTAGCGGTGCCGACATGTCCGCAATGATCATCAATCAGACCGATTACTGCGGCCTGGCCGACGCGATCAAGGCCACGGCCGCCACCGCATTTGCGATCGTCCATTACGACTGTGCGACCGGCTACTATTCGTTCGCACACGAGTTTGGTCATCTGCAAGGTGCACGTCACGATCCTGCCAACGATTCGAGCACCACGCCCTACGCATACGGTCACGGCCTTCAGCACACCTCGCCCACCCCCGCCTGGCGCACCATCATGGCCTATAACTGTGCGGGCAGTGGCTGCAATCGCCTGCAATACTGGTCCAATCCCAATGTGAATTACAACGGCATCGCCATGGGCACAGCCGCCACCAATGACAATGCCCGCGTATTGAACGAAACGGCCAGCACAGTGGCTGCATTCATGTCGCCGCCACCTGCTTCCGATGTAGGTTCGATCTGGAAATACACCGGAACCCCATGCAGCGGGAATTCCTGCCCTGGCTGGCAGAAGTTCGACAACAATAATGCCACTGTCAGAATTGCTGCGGCCGGTGGCAAGCTGTATCAGTTGCACAGCAACGGACGAATCTGGGAATCCACGGGTACGGCCTGCTCTGGCAATTCCTGCCCCGGCTGGAAGATGCTGGACAACAACCCTGCCACCATCGGCATCGCAACCGACGGCACACAACTGTACCAGTTGCACAATACCGGCAAGATTTGGCGTTACACCGGCACGGCCTGTAGCGGTAACTCATGTCCCGGCTGGCAGATGCTGGACAATAACCCGGCAACCGTTGCTATCGCTGCTGACGGCGGAAAACTGTATCAGTTGCACAATACCGGCAGAATCTGGCTATCAACCGGCGCAGCTTGCAGCGGCAACAGTTGTCCTGGCTGGAAGATGCTGGACAACAATCCTGCAACGGTGTCGATCGCGGCGGGTGGCGGAAAACTGTATCAACTACACAACACCGGAAAAATCTGGCGCTTCACCGGCGTGGTGTGTACGGGAAACTCATGTCCCGGCTGGCAGATGCTGGACAACAATCCGGCTACCATCGCCATCGTGGCTGGCAGCCAGTTGTATCAACTGCATAACAGCGGAAAAATCTGGAAATCCACTGGTGCAGCGTGCAGCGGCAACTCCTGTCCCGGCTGGCAAATGTATGATAACAACCCGGCCACCATCAGCATCTACGCAGAAGGCAACCTGTTGTATCAACTGCATAATACCGGAAAGACCTGGAAATCCACTGGAGCAGCTTGCAGCGGCAATTCCTGCCCGGGCTGGCAAATGCTGGACAACAACGCTGCCACCGGTCGGCTTGCAGCGGGTGGCGGCAAGCTTTACCAGTTGCATATTGCACGCTCGCCGATGACCCGTGCGCGCATCTGCTACGAGTGCCGATAACGAGTCATCCACGCTGACAGCCAGCAAGACTCATTCTTGTTAGCTGTCAGCCGAACGCAACGATAAATGCACTACTTAATGCTTCAAAACTAAGGTGACTCGAAATCATCGAGTTAAAACACGTGAGGAAAACATGGTTACAGAAAAGGATTTCCTCGAATTTTCGTATGAGCGTGTCCAACAGGAACATGTTGAACTTTCCCAAGCATGGGCGCTCCTTGATGCTAAGTCACAAGCGACTGCTGCCACAGCCGGTGTGTTTATTGCCGCAGCCTTCGCCTTTGTCCAAAACTCTGCCGACGTTTTAAGTTGCCCTGAGAAAGGGATTCTTGCGCTAACCGTTACTTTTTTGGTCGTTTCCATCGCCTGTTCTATTGGGTCAATGATGATCAGAACGGTTGCTATCCCACCCACTGGCTCATATACATGGGACGAAATAAACAAAATTTTTAAGGGGCAGTCCCTGCATGAATCTTTGGATGGCCGATATATTGGATTATTGAGTGACGCCGTCAAACTTTGGGTTGCCAGTAATGTGGATTTTACTATCAAGCAACGTAGCAAGGCTCGGTTTCTGGGTTATAGCCACATTTTTCTGTTAATTGCATCAATTTTCGTTTTATTACTGACAGGAAATACATTATTTCCAAACTGAATTTTTTAAAGAAAAAGGGGAACAAGATGAAATGCCTACAGGAAGGATGTTTAAATGATGCAAAGTTGTTCTCCAATTATTGTAGTATTCATGAGGAATTAATCCCTCCGGATTCAGGGAAGCTGGGTTATGCGCCACACCTCTCTCCAGATGTAACAGATAGCAAGATTACAACAGAATTCGTTTCAAAAATATCTGCCGTCGAGAAAGCTTGATGTTCAAAGACGGTGGCTGTCCCGATTTACCCCGCCTGTTTTCGCCTGAATCATCGCTTATTTGCGAACCATCTTCGGCGGCGCATAGGAAATATGGGCTGGGTGAGTGCTGCATGCGCCGCAGCGGGTTAATTCCGGGAGATTACCTACAAGACAGAAATGCAGGGAATGGCGATGTCCGAACACAGCGACCCGCTTGTATCCCGAGTTGCGTGTGAAAAATCAACGCATTCATCCACTCGCTTCCCGTTTAACTATTGTTCGTTTACACTGCCAACTGTTAAGCAATGTTCAGGGAGCTATTAAGTTGACAACTGCCCGTAAAACGATAGACCACACCACATTGACCCACTTGGTTGAGGCGGGTGCTGTTCGCAGTGCAGACATAATTGGGCAAGCTGGAGGATGGGCGGTGATTATCAAATATGGACTGACCGAGCGTTCTCTGGCCGCAAAGCGTGGCGCAGTGCGTACTTTCTCAAGATTTGAAACGCTTGTTGGCTACCTCAAGGGGATCGGTATTGCTGATTATCATGTGAATGCGTCCAATTTCGACGCAACAATTAAAGTCGGTGCGGCCCGTCCTGATTCTGCCAACCGTTTAAAAACAGCTCACGAAGCCGCAGCCTACGATAAATGGTTTCAACAAGAAGTGACGCAAGCGATCACGGAAGCCAACAATCCAAATACTGAATGGGTTACTCACGATGTCGTCAAGGCTGATGTGGCCAAGCAACACGCGGCATTGAAAGCTCGTATTGCAGGTCTGGCGAAGTGATTATTCTATGGTTGCCACGCGTTCGTAAAAATCGTACGGCAGCGATTGAATATATTGCCGAAAAGAACCCTGTCGCGCCACTAAAGCTGCTCGATGAGATTGGAAGCCAAACCGATATGTTGCTCACCAACCCGGAAATTGGACGGACTGGACGCAAACGAGGGACACGCGAGTTGGTGATTGGCAGGACACCCTCCAAGCTTTGTCGTAATTTATCGTATCCTCAGCAAAGCGATGCGCATCGAGATTCTGCGCGTGATGCATACCTCCCAGCATTGGCCTCAAGCGTAAGGGCGAGCCACACTTATAGTTGGCAAAGCATTGCATAATCCGGCTCACTGACTCAGACCGAATCCTCTTCAACGGCAAAGATACGTTTATGTTCACGGATTGCATAACGATCGGTCATGCCCGCGATGTAATCAGCCACCGTCCGCGCACGTGCAGTTTCTGATTGCACATCGCCGGATTGAAACTGGGTAGGCAGCAACCGGTTGTCTTCCATAAAAACATCGAACAATTCACTGATAATGCGCTGCGCCTTGGCACTCATGCGCATTACACGGTAGTGCCGGTACAAATGGCTATACAAAAACTTCTTCAGTTCACGCTGCTCAGCGTTCAGTTCGTTGCCAAAAGCAATCAGTGCAGGGGCATTCCGCACATCTTCCAGCGTCTGAAGTTTTTGTGCGGCAATATTGGCAGCACTCTGGCGTATCAGATCATTCACCAGCGTGTTAATCATGCGCCGCACCATTTCATGCACCACTCGCCTGCCCGTCAAATCCGGGTAAGCCTCGCGCACCCGTTGCAGATGCGCCCCCACTAGCGGCACGGTGGACAATTGTTCCAGAGTAATCAGTCCTGAACGCAAGCCGTCATCCACATCATGATTGTTATAGGCGATTTCATCCGCAAGGTTGGCGATCTGCGCTTCCAGCGAGGGACGACGGTTATTGATAAAACGCTCACCCATATCTCCGAGCAGTTCCGCCTGCTCCAGCCGACAATGTTTGAGTATGCCTTCGCGCGTCTCAAAGCACAGGTTTAGGCCATCGAACTGTGCATAGCGCGCTTCGAGCACATCCACCACGCGCACGGATTGCAGGTTATGCTCAAATCCACCGTAAGCCTTCATGCACGCGTTCAAGGCATCCTGGCCGGCATGGCCAAACGGCGTATGACCCAGATCATGCGCCAGCGAAATCGCTTCAACCAAATCCTCATTCAGATGCAGATGGCGTGCAATCGAGCGGGCGATTTGTGCAACCTCCATGCTGTGAGTCAGGCGAGTTCTGAACAGATCCCCCTCGTGATTTACAAATACCTGTGTTTTGTATTCCAGGCGGCGGAATGCGCCTGAATGTATGATACGGTCACGATCGCGCTGAAATTCGCTACGTCCCTGCGGGGCTGGCTCGGGATATTGTCTGCCACGCGAATTTGCCTCGCTGACGGCATAGCTGGCGAGTTCAACCATGCCTGCCCTGAGCTGCGTCGAAGGGCCTGTCCTGATAACCAGCGACTTGCCCGCTTGCGGGCTTACCAACTAACGCTTGCACAGTTTCACTGTGCTTAGCGATAGTTTGGGTGGTTTCATCAGTCGAATGGCTAGTAGTTTTATCAGCCACGTCGAAGGAAACACATGCCTCAAGCGTCTGTTGCAATAAGGCCAAAGGCACATCACTCACCAGCTCAGCCTGGCCTATCTTGCGAAGCAGCACAAAGCGCAGTTTGCCGCTCTCAACCTTTTTATCGTGCCCCATATATTCCAGATATTTATCGAAGCCAAGATCCGGCGCCACAACAGGCAGGCGCGCCCTTTCAAACAAGCTGCGGATGCGCGTCACATCAGCAGCCGTCAGCCAGCCCATACGCTGCGACAAATCCGCAGCCATGATCGTACCAGCAGCGACGCCTTCCCCATGCAGCCACACACCATAGCCCATCCCGGATTCAATCGCATGACCGAAGGTATGACCCAGGTTTAACAGGGCACGCTCACCGCTTTCACGCTCATCCGCCTCCACCACTTCGGCCTTGTTCTGGCAACTGCGCAGCACCGCGTATTGCAGCGCCTCGGTATCGCGCCCAAGCAACTTTTCCATATTCTGTTCCAGCCAATCCAGAAAAGGCAAATCACGGATCAGGCCATACTTGATGACTTCGGCCAGACCTGCTGACAACTCCTTATCAGGCAGGGTATTTAACGTAGATATATCCGCCAGCACCAGTTTCGGCTGATAAAACGCACCTATCATATTTTTGCCCAGCGGATGATTGATGCCGGTCTTGCCACCCACTGAAGAATCAACCTGCGACAACAACGTCGTAGGTATCTGGATGAAGGGCACACCGCGCAAATAACATGCGGCAGCGAATCCTGTCATATCGCCAATTACGCCGCCACCCAACGCGATAAGCGGTGTCGTGCGCTCGCAGCGATGGGTCAGCAGGGCATCATAGATCAGATTCAGCGTATCCGAAGTCTTGTATATCTCGCCATCGGGCAGAACGACCACGACACTTTGCACATCGATGTGCTGCAAGGTGCGCTGCAATTGTGCAAGATACAGCGGCGCTACGGTACTATTCGTCACAATGGCGGCACGTTTTTTTGGCAGATAGGCGCGTAAAAGCTCGGCGTCATCCAGCAAGCCGGTGCCAATTTGTATTGGATAACTGCGTTCGTTCAATCCTACGGTCAATGTTTGCATAATTCAGGTTCGATTGCGTTTACGTTTGAGGTCGATTTCATGAGTCAGCCTGATCATCAGGCCGTGGACACTTTGCCTGCCGGTTGGAATAATGATGTCTGCCACCTGCCGGTAAAGTGCATCGCGCTGCTGCAACAATTCCGTCAGTCTCGCGTACAGGTTTCCCGTTTGCAACAGCGGACGATTTCGGTCATTGCGGGTGCGCAGCCAGAGTTCATGCACACCGGCGTTGAGATAAATGACAATGCCATTTTGCTGCAACCTTGTACGGTTTTCCTCAAGCAGCACGGCACCGCCGCCCGTGGCCAGAACCAGATTATCCCGCATGGACAATGCCTCCAAGGCAGCTGCCTCACGCTGACGAAAACCCGCTTCCCCTTCCACATCGAAGATATGCGGAATCGTCACACCCGTGCGCAACTGTATCTCCTCGTCACTATCCACAAACTGCTTGTGCAGATGTTTGGCCAGTATGCGGCCCATCGTGGTTTTACCGCACCCCATCATTCCCACCAAAATCAGGTTGCCCGACTGGTATTTGCGATTTTCAGGATTAAATTCCGGACTGTTTGACATAGCGGGATTGTAACGTTCAGTGTAAAGAGCTGCACGGATTATAACGAAACGTGACCATTTTACCCAGCTACGTACAGGTCAGTGACTTAATCCATCCAGTCCGCGCGACACTATGCGCCGCGCCACACCCGTTATACACGCGATCCTGCAAGCAAAAGCCCGGACTAAGCCGGGCCGTTTGCAATGCTTGTGCTCAATGGTTAGCGAATATTCAATGAATCCAGCATGATTTTCGGGGAAAGGAAAATCAGCAATTCATCCTTGATGGTCGATACTGCCTTGCTCTTGAACAGATTACCCAGCACCGGGATATCGCCCAGCAAAGGCACTTTGTTCACCACCGTGCTATCACTTTGCTTGTACACACCGCCGATCACCACGGTACCGCCATTTTCAACCAGCACCTTAGTCACGACCTTGTTGGTATTGATCGGCAAATTGCCCGAAACTGCCACGCCGCGTGAGTCCTTGTTGACTTCAACCGTCATATCCACGTTGTTGTCCGGCGTAATCTTGGTTTTGACGCCCAGTCTTAACACCGCCTTTTTGAAGGAAACCGTGTTGGTCGCGACACCGTTGACAACCGAACTGATCACGTAAGGGATTTCCTCGCCCTGCTCGATGATCGCCCAATCTGCATCATTGTCTTCACTCACCACGCGCGGGCTTGAAATGATCTTGCCCTTGTCATCGGATTCCATCGCAGTGAGTTCGATGTTAAGTATCTTGCTGGCTGCCGCATTGAACAGGGCAAACTGGAAAACCCCTGCTGATGGCGCGCCGATATTGGAAACCGGCAGGTTGACGTTGCCTGTGTTTGGCGTAACCACTGAACCTATACCGACGCCACCAGCACCGCCTGCACCGACCAAATTACCCTGTATACCGGTTACCCCATTCGCACCGCCATTCGCGGCAACCGCTGCGCCTGTATAACCTAACCTGACACCCAGATTTCTCGCGAAACCATCATGCGCTTCAACCACCCGTGCTTCGATCAGCACCTGTTTGGCTGGCACATCGATCTGCTTAAGCAACTTGCGCACTTCCTCGAGTCGGGAAGGCGTGTCCTTCACAAACAGGGTGTTGGTACGCACATCCACCATCGCACTGCCGCGTTTGGAAAGAATGCGCTGTGAGGGGGCTGCTGCCGCACCCGGTACAGCAGAACCTGACTGCTGACCTGCGCCGCCAGTCAACGTTTGCGCTGCAATCTCTGCCTTCTGATAGCCCAACTGGAAACTTTCCGTACGCAACTCTTCGAGTTCCGAAATCTCCTGCTTGGCAGTCAAATCATTTTTTTCCGATGTGGCCAGTTCGCCAACAGGTGCAACCTGGATCACATTGCCATTTTTGCGCATGGCCAAACCGCGACTTTGCAGGATGATATCGAGCGCCTGATCCCAGGGAACATCCTTCAAACGCAAGGTCAGATTACCCGTCACACTGTCGCTGATGACCATATTCAGTTCGGTAAAGTCAGCGATCACATTCAGTGCTTCACGTACGGAAATATCCTGGAAGTTAAGCGTCAGCTTTTCGCCCGCATAACCTGGCTGCCCGCCTTTGACCAGCTTGTTCGGATCTTCCACCACCGGCTTGATTTCGATAATGAATTTATTATCGGTTTGATAGGCCGCGTGTTCCCACATACCCTTGGGTTCGATCACCATGCGCGCATTATCACCCTGCACGAAGGTATCGAGCATTTGCACAGGCGTGGCAAAATCAACCACATCCAGCTTGCGTTGCAGATTTTTCGGCAAATTGGTCTTCAAGAAATCAACCAGCAATTTGGTACCCTGACGACGAATATCGATCCCCACACCCGAATCCGAAAGGTCCACCTCGATGCGGCCCTCGCCGTTCTTGCCGCGATGAAAATCAACCTTGTCCAGTGTGTGCTTTTGTGTCGCCTGCTTGGCATCGGCAAAGCGTGAAACCGCTTCTGCTTGCCCTACTGCCTTGCCGTGCAGCGTAATGAGTACGTTTTTACCATCCAGACTGGTTTCATATGCCATCATCTGGGTCAGATTGATCACCAGCCTTGTGCGCGAACCCGCCTGCACGATGTTGGCGCTGCGCAAGTCACCCAGCGAAAAATCCTGAATTGACCGGCCAAGACCATTTTCTGTATTGGGAAAGTCCAACGCTATACGGGGTGGCGTGTTGACGGTAAAACCTGCCAGCGGACTGGTCAGCGCCTCTGCCAACTCAACCTTGATGACCGTCGTGGCAGACCCTGTCTCGGCGACACTGATCGCATTGATTTTGTTCTGCGACTCGGCATTCGCCAGACCACAAACCAGCAACAAGCCCAGCAAGGCACCCTTGAGCACTGAATTTCGTGTGTGGCGACTTGCAATACCCATGTCGGATACTCGCTCTATTCCAGTCATATCTTGTCCCATTGCGTTATCCCTCATTCAACTAATTGCAGATTGCTGACACGTTCAGTCCAGTCTCCCGAACTATCTTGTACCACTTCCTTAATGACAATTTCAGTATCGGATATTTTTTTAATCAATCCGAAATTCATGCCCAGATAATTGCCGGCCCGGACCTGGTACAATTTTTTATCGGGTGCCCGAACCACCGCATTCGCCACCTTGTTTTTGTAAACATAACCAACCATCTTGAGACTTTCCAGCGGGAATTCTTCCAGCGCCTCCCTGGGACGATCCATATCCGGCTCATTTTCACCGCGCTTGCCAATTGCACCAGATTCGGCCTTGCGTGGTTTGAACGGATCGGAAATATTTGTGGCATTCGCGTAAACAAAAGGCTCATATAACTTCACATTCGGTGGGGGGGGGATTTTCCCCCTCATATCCGCGCCGGAATTTTTGACGAACTCACGCAAGTCGCCAAATTCCTCCCCGCCACAGGCAGTCAGCAACAGGCAGGCAAGTGCGATAGGGATAATCTTCATTTATTGGCTCCTGCCGACCTGGCACTCTTCTTCTGCGCGGCCATTTCATCCTCATCCAGATAGCGGAATGTCTTGGCGACTGCATCCATCGTCAGCACCTCTCCGCTTTGCACAATGGAAATCTCATTGAGCGTAACAATACGCGGCAACATGGAAATATCACTGGAGAACTTGCCCAAATCATCGTAATTACCGGTCACTTTGATTGCTATCGGCTGTTCCGCAAATGAACCCTTGATCACTTCAGCTCCGGGCCTGAACAATTCGAATTGCAAACCACGCCCAAGACCCGCCTGATTGATGTCCGTCAACAAAGCGTCCATCTCCGACTTGTTGGGTAGCTGTTTCAACAGTGCGCCGAAGGATTCCTGAGTTTCGAGCAACTGCGCCTTGATCAAATCCAGATTAACGGCCTGCCTTTTCTTGGAAAGAAAGGTTTCCTTGAGGGTAGCTTCCTTCAGTTTGCTGCTCTTGAGCTCATCCCATTGTCCTTGCCAGTCCAGCAAAGCGCCGGCAATCACAACGCCTAAGAATATGAAGCCAAAAGACGCAAACTTTGCCGGCCATGGCCAGGCACCCGGGGTTTTCGGGTTCAAACCCTTAAAATCATCAAGACTTATCAACATGTTCAATTCCTCCCGCCGACGCGATTGTCCATGTCTTCACTCTTCAACTTGGTCAGACTGAATGTCAACGTAAATTCACTGACCCGCGCACCGCCTGCATTGGTTGCATGTATTTCAACCAGCGCAGGAGATTCTAGCCATGCCGAATCCTCTATGGCTCTCATCAATGTTGAGACCCGTGCATTCGATTGCGCGTAACCAACCAGATTAATGGCATCGCCATTCTGTCTGATCGACTTTATATACACACCCTCGGGCAATATACGCAACATTTGATCGAGCAGATGCACCACACTTGATCGGTCGCTCTGCAATTTCTCAACCGCATCCTTACGTTCCAGCAGAGACTTGATCTGTTCGCGTAATTTTCTGATTTCACCGATTTGCTTGTCCAGTATGGCAGTTTCCTGCTCCAGATAAGAATTTCGGCGGTCCTGATAAGCAATCTGAGCGCCAATCGCCATATGCACGACACCCCAAACCATCACGCCCATCAACAGTGACAGAATACTCAGGGAAACGAACTGCGCCTGCCTGGCTTTGCGCTTTTCCTCGCGATGAGGCAATAAGTTAATGCGTATCATCATGATGGGTCAAACCTCCGCATGGCCAAGCCGCACGCCACGATCAGGGCTGGCGCATCCACCTGCAATTGGCGGTTCTTAATTTTGGGAGACAATGTCATCAACGCAAAAGGATTGGCTACCATGGTGCTTACCTGAGTACGCGTGGCAACCGCATCATCCAGTCCGGGCAGCACGGCACTTCCGCCAGCCAGAACGATATAGTCAATTTCGTTGAATTGAGAAGAAGTGAAGAAAAACTGCAAGGCACGCGCGATCTCCATCACCAGATTGTCGCGAAAAGGCGACAACACATCACTTTCATAATTGTCAGGCAGATCGCCGCTGCGCTTGGCCATCTCGGCCTGCTCCGCCGACAAACCAAATGCCGCTTGAACCTGCAATGTCAATTGCTCCCCACCGATTTGCTGATCACGGGTGTAGATAGATTGCCCATTGCGCATAATATTGACATTCATCACGGTCGCGCCGACGTCGATCAAGGCTACACATTTATCTTCGGCGTTACCTGGCAACTGTGCGCGTATCTGCGAAAAAGCTGTTTCAGCCGCATAGGGTTCAACATCGACAACGGAAACCTTCAGGCCCGCCGCCTGCACCGCAGCAACCCTGTCTTCTACATTCGCCTTGCGGGAGGCCGCCAGCAACACCTCAACCTCTTCAATGTTACCGCTCGCCGGACCCAACACCTGAAAATCCAGATTAACCTCATCGAGTGCAAAGGGAATATATTGATTGGCTTCGGATTCAACCTGATATTCCAACTCTTCGTCACTCATCCCGGCAGGCAACAATATTTTTTTGGTGATGACCGCCGCCGCAGGCAGCGCAACACTGGTATTTTTTATCTTTGTGCCCAGTCTGATCCACGTGCGTTGCAGGGTTTCTGCAACTGCGTCAAGATTGTTGATATTGCCATCGCTGACTGCATCTTTCGGCAATGTCTCGATGGCGTAACGCTCAACAACAAAAGCCCCCCGACCATTGGGCGCCTGACTAAGCTCGACCATCTTTACTGAAGATGAGCTAATATCCACCCCGAT
The DNA here is from genome assembly GCA_963784505.1 of uncultured beta proteobacterium. Taxonomy (GTDB): domain Bacteria; phylum Pseudomonadota; class Gammaproteobacteria; order Burkholderiales; family Gallionellaceae; genus Gallionella. The sequence continues at coordinate 16,347 of CAWASY010000036.1, forward strand.
CAGGGGTGGTGTTTTGTGCTGAAAAAAGTCCAGCAATACTTCAAGATTTACTTTAGGCATAGGCCGATCGGAGCTTTTCCGTATAAAGTGGTTGAAATCCTAGCAACAACCATCAACGCTGTAAAGCGTTTTTGACTGCGCATTTATCTCGTATAATTAGTACGTCTGGTGAACAATACCATTATTAATTATTTTTGAACAATTATTCAATGACTACACGACGCTGGCTTCTCCCCGCTACGATACTGCTCACGCTCATTGTACTTCCTGTATGTCTGCTGGGCATTGCCATCATGCTGACTTACCCCTCACTGCCATCACTTGATGCGCTGACCGATTACCATCCCAAGATACCCATGCGTATCTACAGTGCCGAGGGCACCTTGCTGGGTGAATTCGGTGAAGAACGCCGTGCGCTGGTCAGGATAGCAGATGTGCCAGACACCATGAAGCATGCGATCTTGGCCGCAGAAGATGACCGTTTTTATCAACATGGTGGTGTTGATTACATGGGAGTCCTGCGCGCGGCAATCTCCAACTTTACGGCCGGCGGAACCAAACAGGGCGCAAGCACGATCACCATGCAGGTTGCCAGAAATTTTTTCCTGTCCAAGGAAAAAACTTTTACCAGAAAATTCAACGAAGTACTGCTCGCCTTCAAGATTGAGCACTCCCTGTCCAAGGACGACATCCTTCAACTGTATATCAACCAGATTTATCTGGGGCAGCGTTCCTACGGTTTCGCATCGGCTGCACAAATCTACTTTGGCAAACCGCTAAGCCAGATATCCGTTGCTGAAGCTGCGATGCTGGCTGGCCTGCCCAAAGCACCATCAAGCTACAATCCTGTGGTCAACCCCAAACGTGCAAAGCTGCGTCAACTGTATGTGCTTCGCCGCATGCACGAACTGCATTACATTACCGATGCCGAGTTTGCGCAGGCCCAGAATACCCCTGTCATCACCAAGCATGGCAATCAGGAATACAGGGTCAAAACTGACTACTTCAATGAAATGGTACGCCAGGTTATTTACGATCAATATCATGAAGCCGCCTATACTCAGGGCATCAAGGTTTACACAACCATCCGCGACAAGGATCAGCAGGCTGCATATGATGCGTTGCGAAAAGGGGTTCTTGATTATGACCGGCGTCATGGTTACCGAGGCCCGGAAGGTTTTGTTGATTTGCGGCAGGACAGCAGCGATGAGCATCTTGAAGAGTCATTACAGGATTCGACCGACAATGACGATCTGATTCCCGCCGTGGTGCTGTCTGCCGCCCCCAACAAAATTGATGCCTATGCCAAAGGCGGTGAGCGCGTCACCATCATTGGTGAAGGACTGCGTTTTGCACAGCGCGCACTAAACGACAAGGTCGCACTTAACCAGCGCATTCTGACAGGCTCCATCATCCGTATTCAGAAAAATGGTCCGAGCGAATGGCAAGTCACGCAACTGCCCCAGGTTGAGGCAGCTTTTGTATCCGGCAATCCGACCGACGGGGCTATCTATTCCCTGATTGGCGGCTTTGACTTCAATCACAATCAGTTCAACCACATCACGCAAGCCTGGCGCCAGCCAGGTTCCAGCTTCAAGCCCTTCATTTATTCAGCCGCGCTGGAAAAAGGCTTCACGCCTGCCACCATCATCAATGATGCGCCGCTCAGCTTCTCGGCCGAGCAGACCGGCAGTGTGCCCTGGGAGCCGAAAAACTACGAAGGCACTTATGATGGCCCGATGCGTATGCGCGAAGCCCTGATCCATTCAAAGAATCTGGTTTCCATACGCATCATGCAATCAATCACGCCACGGTATGCACAAGACTACATCACCCGATTCGGATTCGGTGCCGACAAGCACCCCCCCTATCTGACCATGGCGCTGGGCGCCGGCTCTGTGACCCCTATGCAGATGCTGGCAGGCTATTCTGTTTTCGCCAATGGCGGCTTTCGCATCGCGCCCTATTTCATCCAGCGCATTGAGGATGCGCAAGGCCATGTGCTGAGCCGTGCGACACCCGTTGTAGCCGATGAAGGCGCCGAGCGGGTAATTGATGTGCGCAATGCCTACACCATGGTCAGCATGATGCAGGATGTGATCAAGCACGGCACCGGTTTTCACGCAATGCAACTGGGCCGCCAGGATCTGGCAGGCAAAACCGGCACGACCAGCGATTCAATCGATGCCTGGTTTTGTGGCTTCCAGCCTACCGTGGTCGGCATCTCGTGGATGGGATTCGATCAGCCGCGCAGCCTGGGTGTCAAGGAAACAGGCGGTGGTGCTGCGCTGCCCATCTGGATGGGCTACATGGGCAAGGTACTGCAGGGCGTGCCTGAAGCCGAATACAGCATGCCTGACAACATGGTCGCCGTGCGCATCAACAACAATGGCCACCGCGATGAAAACGGCCCGCTCACGGAATATTTTTATCAGGAAAATGTGCCGTCCCTGCAATCCACCCCGACACCGGTGGAAACAGGCGCGCCTGTAAACACCATCAGGGACCAGTTGCTCTAAACATTCAGGCAATATGACAAAAACACACCTATTCAGGCGAGACCTGATGCGCGAACAATTGGCGCATCAGGCCGCCAAATTGATTGCCGAGGCTGGCATTACCGACTTTGCGTCAGCAAAACGCAAGGCTGCAAGGCAACTGGGGGCATCCGACACCCAGCATTTGCCCAGCAACAGGGAAGTTGAAGATGCCTTGCACAGTTACCGCGCCCTTTACCAGCATGACAGCCACCCGAATATCCTTTACCAGTTGCGCACCGAAGCCTTGTCCTGCATGCGTCTGTTTGCCGAGTTCAATCCTTATCTGACAGGCTCAGTGCTCAGCGGAGCCGCAGGCGAATATTCCGATATCAATCTGATGCTATTTTCAGACGACTCAAAAGCCGTGCTACTGTTTTTGCTGAAGAACAAGCTCGATTTCGAAGATGGTGAATGGCGTGTACGATTGGGCGGACGTGAAGAAACCGTCCCGAGCTATACCTTGACCGGCGAATCCGGCACCCAAATACACATTATCGTGCTGCCCGAAAACGCGCGATACAGCGGCAGCCGGCACACGGACACCCATGCGGATATTGCCGCAGTGGAAGGATTGCTGGCAGACAGGCAACTATAGTCTCGATCGTGCGTATAGCGTACACAAAATTTGTTGCTTTTCCCTCCCCTTATCCGCCACCGAGTAGCGAAGGCGAGGCAGGAGTTTTCGACGAGCACTGTTTGAGCTCCGAGCGACAGCGAGGGCGAGTTGCACAGTCGCCTGTCTTGACGAGCAACGCAGGGAACCTCGAAGAGGTGGCGGATCGGGGCGGCGTTTCTTTCGCTCCTTTCTTTGGCCGCACAAAGAAAGGAGCTGACTGCGGAGCCACCCCCCGCACTGCCTGTGTTACTCGGTGGCGGATAAGGGGAATGAAATTTTTGTTTGCTGCCTAAGTTGGCGATAGATACGCATATATAGCGTTGCAAATTCGTCCCAATCTTCTGGACAAAAGGATCTGATGCATTTTCCACCATACACTCGATAAAACTCATCCGGATTTAGCGGTCGTGAATACCGCCCACCCCAAGTTAATTCTGTTTGAAGTTTTGCAATTAATACTAATTCTTGAGCATTGAATATTATTTTTGCCTCTTTAGCCAATTTGATAAGATTATGAGTTTTTAACTTATCTAATCTCTTATCCCCTTCAACAATCGGACACGACTTAATCTCATAATCTACCCACAAGCCCTTAATAACATTTTCAATTGCAAAGCCAGCAAGCATAAATGCAACAGTACACAATTCGATATCGCGACAGTGTAGACCAGCCTCATTAGGATCACTCGCGGCAGATATGTGCATAGCATAGTCATGCGACTTTTCCCACTGCTCCCAGAGAACTTCAGCCGAACGTGCAAGACGGTTTGCAGACATCGCCCACATTTGAGGATTTACCAACCCGCTATGCCAAAACCATTTTTCCACATCATTGTCCATTCAGCACTCCAAACATGAAACCGTGTAGCCTATAATTTACTGACTAAATCAGGCATTGTTATTTACAGGAGTATGGGGTGTACTGATCGTGTTTGTTCATTATTCTTAGCTAATCATGCTCCTTCAGCCACTTGGCCGCATCAATCGCAAAATAAGTCAGAATGCCGTCAGCCCCGGCGCGTTTGAAGGCGAGCAGGGATTCCAGCACGCAGGCTTTTTCATTCAGCCAGCCGTTTTGCGCGGCGGCTTTCAACATCGCATATTCACCGCTGACCTGATAGACAAAGGTGGGTGCCTTGAATTCGTCCTTCACGCGGCGCAGGATATCCAAGTACGGCATGCCGGGCTTGACCATGACCATGTCCGCCCCTTCCTGTAAATCCATGCCGACTTCCCACAACGCCTCGTCGGAATTGGCAGGATCCATCTGATATGTATACTTGTTGCCCGACCCCAAATTGCCGCCTGAACCGACTGCATCGCGGAACGGCCCGTAAAAACTGGACGCATATTTTGCAGAATAGGCCATGATACGCGTGTGTATGTGTCCGTTCGCATCCAGTGCTTCACGGATCGCGCCGATGCGCCCGTCCATCATGTCGGACGGCGCAACAATGTCGGCACCCGCCGCAGCATGAACCTGCGCCTGACGGGTCAGCACGGCAATGGTCTCATCGTTCAGCACATAACCCGCCTCATCGATCAGACCGTCCTGGCCATGGCTGGTGTAAGGATCGAGCGCGATATCAGTCATGATACCGAGCTCGGGGTAGTGCTTTTTGAGTTCAGCCACCACACGCGGCACAAGGCCGTCCGGATTGTAGGCCTCACAGGCATCCAGCGATTTTTTGTCAGTTCCCACCACCGGAAAAATCGCCATCACGGGAATGCCTAACTCAACGCATAACGCCGCATCCGCCAGCAACAAATCCAGCGTCTTGCGCTGTACACCCGGCATGGACTTGACTTCCTCAACCGTATTTGTCCCTTCGAGCACAAATACCGGATAAATAAAATCCGCTGAAGTGAGCTGATTTTCGCGCATCATATTGCGTGAAAAGGCATCGTGGCGCATGCGGCGCATGCGTTTGTGTGGGAATTTTCCTAGTGCCTGCATGATTTTTCCTAAAAAACGATTTTGTATTGAACTAATCCGGAAAACGCTTATCTGAACGTGTGAATGATGATGAATCGTTCCACGTTTCTCCTCCCTGAGCGTGTCTTAACCTTGTTAAGATTTTAGCCCCCACCAGTTGGGGGCTTTTTTTGCACGCTGAAAATGAATCGCGGGCATGGCGCTTCTACAACTTTCCTACTCCCCACTATCCACAGAACTACCGCCCGCCTTCAGCCATCCGGCAATCACCGACTCTGCCTCTTCCAGTCCCTGTTTTTTAAGGCTGGAAAACATTTGCACGGAACAATGCGGATAGTGTTCAGCCAAATAGGCTTTGACCTTCATCAGCGTAACCGTCGCCTGCTGACGGCTCAGTTTATCCGACTTGGTCAACAGGATATGCACGGGTTTGCCGGTTGGCGCAAACCAGGCTAGCATTTTTTCATCGATCTCGGTCAACGGACGACGTATATCCATGATCACAATCAACCCTGCAAGCTCCTCGCGCTTTTGCAAATAAACGCTGAGCAGTGCTTCCCAGTGACGTTTGGCTTCAGGCGGCACCTTGGCATAACCGTAACCGGGCAAATCGACGATAAAACCATTATTGCCCAGCGAGAAATAATTCAGATGCTGGGTGCGCCCCGGCGTTTTGCTGGTATAAGCCAGACGCACGTGATTCGCCAGCGTATTGATCGCACTCGACTTACCCGCATTGGATCGGCCGACGAACGCCACTTCAAGGCCGCCATGCATCGGCAGATCCTTGAGGTGATTAACGGTAGTATAAAACGTCGCAAGCGAGAAGAGTCCCATTATTTCCAGACCGAGAAGATCGCATTCGCAGCGGCAATCGTCTCATCAATGTCGGCCTCGGTATGTGCAAAGGAGACGAAACCCGCCTCAAAGGCCGATGGCGCAAGATACACGCCCGCCTCCAGCATGGCATGGAAGAAGCGATTAAAAGCATCCTTGTCGCCGGACATCACCTCGGCGTAACTGGTTGGCACAGACTCATTGAAATACAGCCCGAACATGCCGCCTACCGACTGTGCGCAGAAGACGACACCGTGTTTTTTTGCACTCGCGCTCAGGCCCGTCGTCAGGCGCGTTGCCAGCGACTCCAGTCGCGCATAAAATCCTTCTGCTTGCACCAGCTTTAATGTTGCCAAACCCGCCGCGACCGCGACCGGATTACCCGACAGGGTACCTGCCTGATACACCGAACCCAACGGAGCCAGACACTGCATGATGTCGCGGCGTCCGCCAAATGCAGCGGCGGGCAAACCGCCGCCCATCACCTTGCCCAATGTGACCAGATCGGGCTTGATACCGTAATAGCCCTGCGCGCCCTGCAAACTGACACGGAATCCGGTCATCACTTCGTCCAGTATCAGCACGGCACCGTATTTCGTGCACAGATTACGCATCGCATCCAGAAACTCGCGCTTCGGGATCACCAGATTCATATTGCCTGCGACCGGCTCGACGATCACCGCCGCGATTTCATCGCCCATCTCGGCAAAGGCACGTTCCAGTCCTGCCGCATCGTTGTAATCGAGCACTGTGGTGAGCGCCGCAATTTGTTCAGGCACACCTGAGGAACTAGGCTGACCGAAAGTCAACGCGCCGGAGCCCGCCTTGACCAGCAGGCCGTCGGAATGACCGTGGTAGCACCCTTCAAATTTAACAATGCGACTGCGGCCGGTAAAGCCGCGTGCCAGACGAATCGCCGTCATGGTCGCTTCAGTGCCTGAACTGACCATGCGCACCATTTCCAGGCTGGGTAACAGACGGCACAATAATTCGGCTATTTCCAGTTCGGAAGCGGTAGGTGCACCGAAACCCAGACCATTGGCTGCCGCATCCTGTACCGCCTTGACCACCTCGGGATGACAATGACCTGCAATCATCGGCCCCCACGAACCCACATAATCGATATAACGCTTGTCATCCGCATCCCAGACATAGGCACCCTGACCGCGCTGGAAAAAAAGCGGCGTACCGCCAACCGAGCGAAAAGCGCGAACCGGCGAATTAACGCCACCGGGGATGACCTGCTGTGATGCGTCAAAAAGTTCCTGATTGTGAGAAGTCATATTGGGTCTTTCCAAAGGTAAATTCAAATTTGTAAATTGTCTTGCGGCAAACTCGATATCCTCCGCACCATACAGCGCAGAGATCACCGCCAGCGCATCCGCGCCCACATCAAGCAAAGCGGCGCCATTATCCAAAGTGATGCCGCCAATGGCAACGATCGGCAGTGCAATCTCCCGCCGCGCCCGCTTGAGCAAATCCAGTGTAGCAACCAGCGCTTCGGGCTTGACCGTGGACGCGAAAAACGCGCCAAACGCCACATAGTTTGCCCCTTGCCTTACCGCGTTGTGCGCCAGATTCAGCTCATTATAACAAGACACACCGATTATTTTATCGGCACCGAGTATTGCGCGCGCCGCAGCCACACTGACATCCTCACCGCCCAGATGCACGCCATCGGCCTGCACTTGCCTGGCCAGTTCGGCATCATCATTGATGATCAACACGACGCCGTATTCCCGCGTTAATGCACGCAAGGCCGATGCCTGCATCAGGCGCTGCGCTGCGTTACCCTGCTTATTGCGATATTGCAATACGCGCGCACCGCCCTGCAACACCTCGCGCGTCTGGCCCAACAGTCGCGCCGTGTCCGACGCTTCCGGCGTAATTGCGTACAGACCGTTAATTGAGCAATTCAGGTTTGTCCGCATCATCCTCGCCCCGTGCCCAGAACAACCTGTCCGGAATAAACTGTCCCATGCCCGGCCTGAATCCCGCATTCAGTGTCTGCCAGGTATATTCCTGTGCTTCCTTGACCGCCTCGGGCACATCAACGCCCTGAGCCAGCAAGGCCGCCACGGCCGATGCCAGCGTACACCCTGACCCGTGATAAATGCCCGGCAATCGCGTCCATCTGTCACTGCTCACCACCCCCTCCTCGTTGTACAGGGTATTGATCACCTTGTTGGTCTGCTCATGCGTACCCGTGATCAAGACATATTCGCACCCCATCGCGAGGATGCGGCGCGCGCACTCCTCCAGCGTCGGATCGTCCTCTTCATTGTCTTCATCAATTGCCAGGCGACGCGCCTCAATACTGTTCGGGGTGACGATGGTCGCCTGCGGGATCAGCAATTCGCGCATCGCATCGAGCATATCTTCATCAGCCAACTCATCGCCACGGCCCGAGGCCAGCACCGTGTCGAGCACGAAGGGCACATCCGGATAGTCGGCCAGTATTTCGGCGATCGCCACGATATTTTCCACACTGCCCAGCATGCCGATCTTGAAAGCGGCCACAGGCACATCTTCGAGCATCGCGCGTGCCTGATCCACGATCCACTCCGGATCAATCGGCAGGACATCATCGACGCCACTGGTGTCCTGCACGGTAATGGCCGTGACAACCGACAACGGATGACAGCCCATACTGGCAATGGTCAGCATGTCGGCCTGCAAACCTGCACCACCGCTCGGATCGGTGGCAGCAAAACTCATAACTAGCGGAAAGGATTCTGGCATGATGTAGACAATGGTATTATGCGTGCTGGGCCGGTCATTTTACCCTATATGACTGATTACCGAATACAAAATCTCATTCAGACTGTGAACAAGCGATGCGCATACTGCACACCATGTTACGCGTGGTTGATCTTGAACTATCCATTGCCTTCTACACCGACGTGCTCGGCATGAAACTACTTCGCCGCAAAGACTATCCGGAAGGAAAATTTACACTCGCTTTTATCGGTTACGGCAATGAGCATGACTGCGCCGTGATCGAACTCACGCACAACTGGGGTGTCGAAAAATACGAGCTGGGCAATGCATACGGCCATATCGCCATCGAAGTGGAAGATGCCTATGCGTCCTGTGAAAAGATCAAACAGCGTGGCGGCAAGGTGGTGCGCGAAGCGGGTCCGATGAAGCACGGCAATACGGTGCTGGCTTTCGTCGAGGATCCGGATGGCTACAAAATCGAGCTAATACAAAAGAAAACCTGAAGAGCTCGCAATTGAGCGCCCCCTGCCGCCCCGACAAAGCCAAGAATGCACTGATTTGCTAGGCACTTAGCAAACAGGAAATACGGGCGTTGGCAACACTCAGGCGATTGGCAAGCAGGCGCAAAATAGCCCGGTCAAACTGGAAGCGACATTCCGCCGAGGCCTTTTCCAGTATGTCAGGATTGATTTCAATCAAAGTTACATCGGACAGGGCCATGACATCTGTAGTTCGCCTGGGTGCATGCTCGGAAAGATGCGACATTTCACCGAAACAATCTCCCGTGTGCAAGGTGCTCAGCACGTTGCCCTGTACCAGCACGCTCGCCTCTCCCTGCCCGAGGATATAGAATTCGCGCCCTGCACCGCCTTCGGTAATGATAGCCCCACCCCGATTCATCTTGCGCCAGCGGCTAAAATGCAGCACTTCCCATAATTCAATATCACTGAAATTTCTGAAAAAACCCAGGCTTCGCACAATGCCGAATTTTTCCATGTCGAAAATTTCCGTTTGTGTGATCAGACTCTGTTTAAAGTAACTGACCACATCCTGCGCAAACGCATCCCAGGTCGGATAACGCTGCGACAAATCCCTGTGCATGGCGCGTTGCACGATGGCATCGAGTTGCGGCGGTACTTCGGGTCGGAATGAACTTGGCAACGGCGGTTCCGTGTTCATGATTTGATACACGAGACTGAGATTATTGTTCGCCTCAAAGGGCAATTTTCCGGTCAGCAATTGAAACAGCGTCACGCCCAGCGAATAAATATCCGTCTGATGGGTCATGACCTGATCATCGACTTGCTCGGGCGACATGTAGGCCAGCGAGCCCACGCCATTGACCAACGTGATATCGCGGTTGCTCACGATGGCCGAACCGAAATCCGATATCCGGATATGAGCATCATTTCCCAGCAAAATATTGGCCGGCTTGATATCACGGTGTATCACGCCCTTGTGCTGCGCGTATTCGAGTGCCTTGCAACATTTATAGATAATTTCCGAAATCGCGCCAAAGGGCAACAGTTGCGCCATTTCAGTATGGTGTTCCAGCGTTATTCCAGCCACATACTCCATGACAATATAATTGTCCTCGCCGTCCATGACCGCATTGAAAATCTTCACGATGTGCGGGTGGGACAATTTACCAACCAGCGAAGCTTCGGTCAGCAACAACTTGCGTCGGGTTTTAGCCAGACTAGGATTATTGAGCGTAGAGAGATTGAAAACCTTGAGCGCAACCTGATCGCCGGTAAAAGGATCGAGCGCAAGATAGACGGTGCTGGTCGCCCCATCACCCAGAACGCTGATTATATTGAAATTTCCTATCTTTTTCATTGAGTAACCGTCGGTCAAGTCTGTACTATAAAGTAGAAATACCCGGACAAACGGACAGCCCGGCAACGACGTGCCCGACTGCAACAGACCACCGGCTTCCGACCAGCCTATTCTCGGCTGCCGAATCGGAATCGCGCCACATTCTTGCTAAAATAATGGCGAAAATACCCGGGTAGCGCAATGGCAAGATCATCCGTATGACGCCGAAACGTTGACTTTCATCAAAGCCACCATCGTGCATAAACCGTACAATTGAGCCAAATTGACGATCAAAAAACTGTAATAGCTCAATCAAAACGAAGATATGATAGCGTTGCAGCGGTTGAAGCTGGATCCAACCCGCAGCGACATTGCCGGAACTGCAAACCAACAGACTGCTGGTTGATACGTCAGCTGGCATACTCAACGTCACAGGAAGAACCATGCAAGTCAGACAGCAACAGATACTCAAGCAGCTCAATTTGCAAGGTGGATTACCCACCCCCAAGGGAATCGCGCTCGAACTGATAAAGCTGACCGGGCGCGACGATTACTCCTCGACCGAGGTTGCCCTCCTGATCAGCACCGATCCTGCGCTCAGTGTACGCGTCATCCATGCGGCCAACGCACTGATTATAAGCTCAGTGCGCGGCATCGTCACCATTTCCGATGCGATCACCGTGCTGGGCATGCGCGCAATACGTCAACTGGTCATCGGCATCACCATGATGATCGATCATCAGCATGGCCCCTGCAAGCAGTTCGATTATGGTCATTTCTGGTCCAGTTCGCTGCTCACCGGCATTGCCATCCGGCATCTGGCCTTGCAGGCAAAATTCGCCTCCAGTGAAGAACTGTTCATGGTCGGTCTACTCGCCAACATCGGTGAACTGGCGATGAGCACGGCCTATCCGGAAAAGTTCGGTAGCCTGACTCAAAACACAGCACGTGATGATATTGCCGGACTGTACCAACTGGAACAACAACAGTTTGGCTTCGACCATGGTGAATTGAGCTCGGCCATACTCGCTGAACTGAGTTTCCCACTGATTTTTCAAATGATGGCACGGGATTACCATCGCGAGCATGCCGGAGAACAGACTTTCGACTCGCGCGAGTCGAAACTGATCACCCTGCTGCAGGTCGCCTCGCTGATTGCACAAATCAGCCTGACGCTGCCCTCGCAACGTGACGTACTGATCCAGTCTCTGAAACAAAAATCGAACCAGGCAGGCATTGAGCCTTCTTTCCTGATCAAGGTCGCGGATAGTTGCGCCAGCGACTATATGCAATGGACCGGCATGCTCAATCTGCCATCGCGCAGCATTCCTTCCTTTGCCGAACTGTTCGAAGCCAACGAAAGCAAAGTTCAAAAAGCACAAAAATCGCAACCTGCACAACCCACTTACGAACGAAACGATTACAAGCTGCACATCCTGCTGGTGACGATGGATCAGGGGATGCACGAGCTGTCTGGCATGCTACGCCAGACAGCCCACCAGATCATGACTGCTTCTAGCACCGCCGACGCAATGCGACTGATTGACAGCCAAAAAACGCAATTACTGATCATCGACAGTCAATCGGCACAAGCCGAGGGCCTCGTGCTGTGCCGCGATTTACGCCGCCATCCGCACACCCCCCCTCTTTACATCATCATGCTGCTCAATGACAACACAGCCCAGATGCTGGAGGCCGCCTTCGATGCCGGTGCCGACAATTATCTGCTCCACTCCTACACGCCAAAAATTCTCGATGCCAGCCTGCGCGCAGCACAACGTGTGATTAAATTGCAGGAGGAGCTGTCCATTGAACGCGAACAAATGATGCACTTTTCGACTGAACTGTCAGAAAGTAACGAACGCCTGCATCAGTTGTCACTGACAGATGCCCTCACCACGTTGCCCAACCGGCGGCTTGCAATGGACAGACTGGCACAGGAATGGGCAGCTACTGATCGCAGCCATCGCCCGCTGTCCTGCATGATGATCGATGTCGATCACTTCAAAGCCATCAATGACACCTATGGGCATCAGACCGGCGACGAGGCGTTACGTCTGATTGCCCGCACCTTGCGTCACGAAGCACGTTCGCAGGATGTGGTTTGCCGCTACGGCGGAGAGGAGTTTCTGGTCATCTGCCCCGACACACGCCTTGAGTTTGCCGCTCAGGTTGCACAGCGGATGCGCAATGCCATCGAAAATCTGGTGCTGTCACTACCCGATCACCCGCCCATCAAGATGACTGTAAGCATCGGTCTGACCGAAAAATCTGCCGCCATTGCGGCGCTAGATGAGTTTGTCAAGCACGCCGATGTCAATCTGTACGCAGCAAAAAAGGCCGGCCGTAACCGTATCGTTACCGACTAACACACCCGGGTACACACTGTCATCATTTTGTCACACAACTAAACTATGGTGTCGCTCTCAAGTGTGACGATAGTGACCAGCATGCCCTCCATCCCGCATCTCCTTTCAGACAGCAAACCATTTCGCAATCTCAACGTGGAGTTTCTCGATACTTTTGACCGATCCCGTGGTCAAGTGATGACCCCTCTGCAGGAAATTATCTCCGAGCGCAAACTGAGTGCCCTGTTTCAACCCATACTGGATTTGCAAAGCGGCGAATTTTTTGGCTTCGAAGGGCTGATTCGTGGCCCGGCCGACAGCGCCTTGCATGCACCTATTAAACTGTTTGCCGCCGCCGCACA
>CAWASY010000037.1:0-11096 GCA_963784505.1 uncultured beta proteobacterium
GCCTTCTAAATATCGACAGTACATGAGCAGTTCGGCTCAGGGCTTACCGAAAATGGTGATGGCTGATTTAAACGGGGCCAAGGCCTCGAATGCGGGGGATGACTTCCACGTCTTGTGGGCGCTTCACCATGCATTGCGCGTGCTTGATCCAACATCAGAACTGACTGCAGTGACAGTCGAAGGATTACCTGCACAAGATTGCGCGGGGGCAGAGCGTGGCGCATGGGACGGTGTGGATGTTGCGCTCTTCTATGGCGGCGACTCGCTGGCATCAGTTAGCCGGGTCGAGATCGCTCAACTTAAGTATTCGACTGCCTCGCCATCCAAGCCGTGGTCGGTGGCACGTCTGTGTCTGTCAACCAAGAAAACGGGCAATAATTCGGTCATGGCGCGGCTCGCGAAAGCTCATGCAGAGGTGCTACGCCTGACTTCACAGAGTAACCAACCGAGCATCATCGTCAAGCTCGTCAGCATTCAGCCTATCCATCAGAACGTGCTCAAGGCGATCAAAGCAGGGCTTAGCCAGAAGGCTTCCATACTGGCCAAAGCAGACAAAGATGCGTGGGATAAAATGCGCGCCGCAAGCAGTTTAACTGCGCCAAAATTCCGCCAGTTTGCAGGGGCTCTTGATTTCAGTGATTGTGCGGGGCCATCTCGTTTTGCCGTGCAAGAGCGAATCATCGAAGCGATTGCAGAAGTAGCAGTGGCTGACCGAACAACCATGCTCCAGTTGCGAGACATGGTGTACAGAAGGATGTTGCCCGATGGCGATTTATCGCCGATCACCAAAGAAGTGGTCGTGAATGCAATGTTCGCTGGTGGCATGGAAGCGCTTCTGCCATGCCCTTCAAAACTCAAGCTGGTCGATAGAATTGTGCCACGGGGTGCAGTTCAGCAAATTCTCAATTTTCTCCACCAGCCACATCAGCGAATTTGTCTTCATGGCTCTGGCGGTTGCGGCAAGACAACCGCGCTCCAGGAGCTTAGGAATGAGCTGCCCCCTGCGTCTGAAATGATTGTCTTCGATTGCTATGGCGGCGGCACTCCGGTTATGTATGGCAGATATCTCCAGTTGCGCTAACCATTCCAGATGCGATTGCATTTCGATACCACGGAGATGTTCTACGCCAACCATTTTGGACGTATTCCAGAAACAGTGAAGACAATCATAATGTCGTCAACGTTCGATTCCTGAAATGCCTCACGCAATGAAAAATCGGAAGCGGGAGCGTCTGCCAACTGGAACTTCCACTTCGCCGATGTTCCGGGTGCGCCTCTCAGCCCAGCCCAGCCGGTTGCGCCGGATTGAGTTGAACTTACGAGCCCTTTGACTAGCGCCGACGCTACCCCTGTTACTTGCGCAGTGCCATCTGAGGGAATAAACATTGGTGAGACCAAGACTTCAGGGTACGAGCGATCCAGTAGTCGTATGGAAACAGCGACTTCGTCAATAGCGAAATTGGAGAGGCCGGCGGGGAAGCTACGTGTGTCGAACAACAACTCAACCTCGGATAAGGCATCCTGTGAAGGATTGGATAAGTCGTACCAAACGTCAAGAAGATCCCGGCGCACGCTGTACGACACGTCTCCGCTCCAGCGTCTTGGCAACGATTTGACTACACGGTCACGCAGCTCATAGCTCATTAAAGCGCTGTACTCAAGCGTCAGCACCACTTCGGCCAGCGTGTCAAAGTCAAAAGGATTTCCAGCTGGCGGCAGCTCGAAAAACCACGTCGTGTCCACGCCTGTGCCCTCAAATGGCAACAACATATCAGACTGTGTGTCGAGTTCAAACACACCCGTGGCAGAGACGGGTGAAGTTAGCGCGACGCTCTGAGGGTCCTGTCGCACCACCATCACTGGGTAGCCTGGGTCGGCAGTGACCACACGGGAAAGCCCGCCATTGGTGAGCGTGGCACGTATGCCCTGGCTTGGCGTAATAAGCGCTGCGACGGAGATGCGCACTCGCTTGATCATACGCATGTAGTGCCCGGGGAAACCCTCGTCAAACCATTGCATCGGCGTCGAAAACGTCAGCAGGCCGGTACGGCGAAACTCCTCGAACTCAATCGGCATCAAACGGGAGAGGGAAAAGCTCTGAGCCAGATTAAGAAGACGGCGATCGGAGCTGAATGCTTGCTGATCCAGCGTGTAGAGGTCTTGCAGCAGCAACGCCGAACCGCTGATACCACGCCGGTCCGTCGAGGAGTTGGAATTCCCGCCCGATGACTGTGAGGCAGCCAGCCAGTAGTCGGGTTTGATCAGGCGCGCAGGCGCTTGTTGGCGCTCGAATGCAATCTGCAACTCTGCCTGTTGCGCGGTACACGCGGCGGTGCGCAAGAAGAACGCATAAGTTTCGCTCAGCACACCGGTCAGCCACTGATAAAATTCGACACTCGTGAATTTATGGGTGAGGAACACAAGCATCTGCTGTGCTTGATCGAGTTGCGTCCTGGCGATCACCGATTCCTGCACCGCAATTGCAACACGGTCTTCGGCTGCAGTGATTTGGTGATTGCCGATCAACACATCTTGACGCGAAAGATCTCGCTGCAGCTGCCACTCCTGTGCCCGGCGTTCTTGGGACGCCACGATTCCACTGACTTGCGCCTTGGTCTCGAAGTAATTGGCAAATCCCTGCGTAACTCCTCGCGCCGTGACTTGTGTGTCGATCGCACCTGCGATGATCCACTGCCACGGGAGAACGGACGTCACGTTACCTGTCATCGCTTGGGCGTTATGGCCGATGGCGATACTGGCATCGAGTGCAGCACTGACGTCCCTCGCAGATTTCAGCTGCCACAGCATATCAACCTGAGTCCGTTCATTCTCGTTGGAACCGGCAGACAGCCAATCTTGATAACGATCAATCTGAATTTTCGAACGCGTTCTTTGTAATTCTGCTATAGCCTTGCCCGTGTTCGCCTCGGTTTCGCCCAATTGCCGCAGCGTCACAGTCTGTCCCGCAATTTCAGCGACGAAATTTTCTCTCATCAACTGCTCAGTTGCTGCGTCCCCCTTCTCAATGGTAGAGAGATATTGCGATTCGAACTGCTGTGCCTGAGCCGCAAACTGCTTGGCACGCTCCATCAACACTTTGAAACGGTAAGGGGTCGGTCGTACTAAACTGGAGACCGCACCTGCGTTGGGGCCACGCGTCAAGTCGGGAGGCAGCGGCGTGCCCAGGAAACTCAGCCCGCGACGAAGCTTGCGCAAAGCCACATCCACGTGCGCACGCTGCGCCGCCAAAACAGGGTTAGGCAGATACGCTTGATAAGACTCCACGGGCTGCAGGTCACGCAACTCTCCAAAGGCCAGGATCTCTTTGGCTTCAAGATACAAAGATAGTGCTTTGTTTCGCGCGTCGCGCGTGCCTGCGGCGAACTCGCCGTCCGCTTGCGCCAGCAAACAATGAACGATTTGGATCAGAGTGTAGCGCGTATACGGATTCCCCCAGACGCGTTTGTTGCTGTTGTCCCTCAACAACGCAACGGCGTGCGGATCGGTAAGCGACAAAGTCCAAAGATCACCAAAAATTGGGGCGGGGGGCTGGTTGTCATTCTCATTTGGTGCCTTTAGCCACGGAGCAATTTTTCGCGCCGCTTCTGACTGACTGGGGTCGTAGACCTTGCGGTACTCATCCAGTGCGGCCGAATACAGGCCAGCTCTCTGTAAGGAAAGCGCAATAGCAACCGGTGCAAAATAGGATGAATCATCACCAGCGAGTGCGTTTTTCGCTCTAGTAAATTCTTCAGGTGGCTTTACCAAACTACCCGTTGTCATGGGTTGCAGTTTGCGCAGCTCGTCCAGAAAAGCCATGAATGGTGGGATTGGATCTAGGGGCGCTAGTTTCCTAAGTTCCGGGAACAATATATTTTCAGGATACAGGTAGCTCAACACGGCGGCGCGCCAGTTGCCGGATGTACCCAACCACTGCCACTCAGCATCGAAGTCTGCGAATTCTTCGCCGCGGTATTCTGGTTTGATCTTCCATCCACTAGTAATGTGGTTCGCTTCGTACCAGCCGTTTCGAATGCCGTTGATGAGTGTTTGCAGGCATAACGTAGCCTGTTCGACCGGAGTGACAAACGTTGCGCTTGTCGCGGCAAAATCAACCAGCCAGCGTTCGGTCAGATCATCCATGCACTGCGAAGCGGAGGGAAGATCCGATATGCCTAGCAGGCCGTCGCGCAGCAGCGGTAATGCAATTCGCTGTGCCTCAGCTACTGCTTGCTCTTGCCCATCCTTTATCGCCTGCCAGGCGCGCAGCCTGTTGGCCAAGCGGGCTTCAATATCTGCTCGTTGCTGCGTATTGCCTCTCCAGGGCTTGAAGTCTCGTTTGTAAGATCCCGGCACCCAAGCGGCGTCAGATGTCAGCGTCGGCCAGAGTCGAGAGTTAAGCTCAGTTTCTTCTAGCTTCCATGCCGTGTAGCGCGTGCGCACCTTCCACAACTGGGTAAGTAAGTGCGAAAAATCTTCACGTTCATGCGCAGTCAATAAAATGTTGTTAAGAGTGCCCATATAAGCAAGCAATCGCCGGAACATTTTGCGATCCAGATTGAACCGTGGCAATTCCTGAGCGATAGGGTGCCCAGCTGTCTCCGCACTAGCCAGATCTTGCAAGCTTCTCAATTCCCTCCGCGAATACACTTGGCTGAGCGCACGCTCAAGCGCACCATCGGGAGGAATTAACTCCTCCGTACCCAGTGGAGTAATAACACGAGTTGGGAGAAACATGGCATTGAAGACATTGCATTGCACTGCCAATTCTGCCTCACGCACCCTCAGCAAACGCACCCAGTCTTCAGACTTTGGGGATAGGTCTGCCAAGTCAATCAGGTCCGGATCGAGTTCAGGTGGTCTGGCCTCCTGCGCATCTTCCCAGGCCCATTGATAGCTGAGACCCTCACGCCGGTCCCGTACTACCTCAGCGATACCACTCGGCACATCCCATGAATTCTGCGGGGTAAAAGTGAGCGGCAGGCCAAAGATGGCAGCCAGCCTAAGTTCGAACTTATCTGTACCAGGCAGAAAATTAGGTAACAGGGAGTTCAATGAGTCCCCGGTCGGGCCGACATTCAGCAGACCCAAGCGCTCGGCTAGTGCCCTGCGTTGAACGACAGACAATGTGCTGAGTCCGCGTAGCTCCTCCAACGAAGTGCCAAGCCCAATCAGCAATGCCTCATAAGCGGCCTCATGGTAGTCAGCAATAGTTGTTACGGTCAGGCCGCCTCGCCGGTCCAGCGCCAATTGCTCGACGTCTGCCGAACCCAGCGCAAAACCATATAGACGCAGTTCTGCCAGCCCGCCGTTGAAGCTGTCGAAGTAAGGACTCTTGCCGATGTAGAGAGGTTCAGAATTCGAGATAACATCTGTGGGTAATTCAACTTCGGTATCCAATTGGCCATTGATGTACAGCTTGAGTACGCGCCCAGATTTGACATACGCAAGATGCGACCATCGATTTACTACTAGCGGAATTTTAGAATCGCCGCCCTGGTTCCAATTACTCCGACCCTCTCGTTCATCAAATTCAGTGGTTATGGTTGAGATGCGAAAGTGCACTCTATTCGACTGCTCATGCAGCCATATCCCGAAAGTGCGGTTCCCCTCTACTTCAACCGAACCATCCCTATCGTTCACAACTCGCTCAACCCCCTTGTACAACACCTGCCGCCATGTGCCACTTCCAGTATCAGTTGGGTAGATCCAGAATGAGACGCTAAAGTCACGATTGTCCCTGCCTATTTCGAGCACAGGCGTAGTATCGACCCGAAGAGATGAAGAGCCATCCAGAACGATTGCTTCCTCCATTGGAGTTCCCGGGCGGCCCAGCATATGACCCAGACTGGCGCCAAAAACATTACTACCGTTGACCTGATAGAACCCCCTTAGCCCTCCAGCGAATCTACCTGATCTACTAGGCTCCCCATCCATCGCACCCTTGGAAATTTCAGAGAATGTCCAGCGTGCGATCAGCCCCACAGCGTCTATTGCGTCTGGGTCGCCAAGCCCCATGTTCCGCAAAATCTGCACCGGCGTCAGAAGGTCAGAGACCAACCGTTCATTGGCGGGCACATCGGGCTGGGCGATTTCGCCGAAGGGCTGCTTGAAAGCAGGGGCAAGGACAAGCGCAGCATCGACTGGAGAATTTCCTTTCAGAAAATGACTTCGCGTAAAGCGAAGTAGCTCGTTCAAATAGGCCGAGGGACCAAGCAACTCATCAATGGATTTTGGTTTGTATGACCATACCACCTCAAACTGGCGAACGGCTAATCGCGGACCCGTGTTACCTGCAGCATCGGTCGCTGTCATTGTTAATTCGTAGGAGCCAACGGGTGGAAATGGCACCTCGAAGACCCAACTGTCATTCACAATATTGGCAGTTGGTACGGGAATATCACTCAGGCCTCCAAATGAATAGCTCAGGGAATGGGCTCCTCCACTTTGGGAATCCCGAAAGGTCCCGCGGAAAACCAGCATCGGCGCCGGGGTACCCGTCGGAGCCAACAACACTGCACCTTCAATGGGTTCCACGATGTCAATCGTCGGCGGGGTGATATCCGTGATGCCGAAATTAAAGGAAGACACCGTCTCGACACCGAAAAAATCAACGTCGATAACGTTCAGAGAGTGCTGGCCGGGCGGGCGGTTTGGGCCGACCAGAAGCGAGGCGGTCCACGTGTGCATTAATTGGCCGTTTATCGTTTCATCTCCATCAAAACTCGCCGCCGGCCGTGACTGGAATCTGTCAAAACTACTTTCTATTTTAACGCTCGAATAGAAACCGGATGCTTCCGCCCAGATGGCGACATTGATGGTCTTTCCCCCTGCAGGTACGTCGATATTGGCGCCGGATGCGGCGTTTCCATCCATCGTCACTACCCAGCTGCGTTGCGCTGTGGGTGAAACCGTCACCGGCACCGCAGCGGACGAGAGCCTCTTCGATACGGAGTTAGACCGGAGCTCACCAACGAGTTGGGCCGGGCCGCTGTGTGCAATGCGCAGATCCGCATCGAATTTGGCCAGGATAGGGCCGTTCACTGATCCATCGATTGTCGCCCCCACCTCGGCATCCGGAAATCCCGTCTGTTTGATCACAATGAACATACGTACATCAGACAAGTAGTCGTCACGGGATACGAGCCTTCCAAGGTCCCCCATATTCAATACCACCGACGCCCTGTCAGCCAGCCCCAAACGCGATTGGTCCAACTGGGCGCCAGTGGTGGGCAAGGTTATCCTCAGCGTAGGATTCAGAAACGGCCGTACTTGCCCATCATCCTCAAGCACAAGATGGTCTGTATCATGAAATACACGATTGGGACTTGCACTCAGAATAACATCGCCACCCAGATTATTCCTCTTGAGCTCCAGTTGGAACCTGGCTTGCGGCCAGGACATCCCGCTTCCAACTGCACTGAATATCCCTTCGCCATTTCCAATCACGGTATCGGTAGCGTTCCAATCAAATACACGCCAAAACACTGTCCCGTGTGTCCAGAATGATGTAAGTCTCATGCCATGTCCTCCCTAATCGATTGTTGAATGCTACTTAGACGTTGGTCGCGGTGTGGGACCTTGTAGTTCGCCAAGACGTGCAGGTCCGATAGGCCGTTTCTCATGTCACGATGAGTTTGTGTGACCGGAGACGCAAGAGACTGTCGGCGGTTGTATGGATGACGTTGCGCGGGAGGGTGGTTTTTTTGGGGGGATATCCGCGCTCACCACGCGTGTGGTGCGTGGCTTCATTGTCTTGTTTACGTTCTTCTTGTTGTCACTCATGGATTACTCCCTTGTATCTGTATGGCGAATACTTCCGTATTTAGGCCGCCCTTTATTGATCCCTTTAACGTAGCTCTTGACTAACAATCTCTTTTGGCTGCCGCAGGCTCTGCAACATGCCAGCTATCGGTTGACTGCCTTTTGCAGGCTGGAAAACGTTCAATGCATGTTTCAACCGCCGTTCTCTTTACGAATATTTGAGCATGGCCCTCTTAATTGAAATCGATCACGCCCGACCCCATAGGTCCGACCCTTTCACGATGCTACGACACTAGACCTGACCCCATCATTCCCACGGGATTCAAATACTTTGGGAATACGTCGCTCTTCCGTCCTGAACCTTTCCAAGCCCGTTAGCAGTTCCCCAAGTTTCCGGGTTCGGGTTGACGACCGCCGTGCCGTCTGGCAGGTTCAGATCGGTGGTACGCCAGGGCAAGGGAATATACACGCCTGATGACAGGCCAACCTCGACACCGCCGATATGAAAATCAACCAAAGGTCCGAGCAGATCGCCGAAGAAACTAAATGCCTTGCTGCCTCCCGAGGCTAGGTTCTTTGCCTTCGTTGTCAGTTCGGAAGCCGTATCTATCGCCTTGACGACGACCTTCGATTCTCCGATCGACTTAATGGCATTTCTGGCCGAAAGACTCTTTGCTCTGACCACATCAACAATTGACCACACTTGTTCTTTCGATCTGAGCTCGACTGTCACTAGTTCTTCAAGTCCCCTATTTTTCAATCCGACCTCAACCATTTCAGTAAAGGCTTGGGGGGAAACGGCCCCACCTTTGCTAAACGAAGTGATCGCAATCGTGTCCAGGCATCCAGTGTTTAGAACTCGTTTCTCGGCTTGATTGACGATTCTTGTCACATCTTCGGCAGCGTTAGTTTTGTTTGCGAAATGACGCGCCTTGTCCTCGTTTGTACCAACTAACCCCAGTTGATCAAGGGTATTGCTCCCTTTCGTCAATGGAGCAACTTCGCGACCTTTCAGGATACTCAGTTGCGTATCCTTGCCTGCCGCGTCGCTGAGTACTCTTGAAACCGCCGAATCTGAGGCGATGCGTGGATCGTATGGGCCAGGGTATTGTGCCGTTCCTTCATATCCGCGCCGAACATTGTTGGCCCACTCACTATCTGCCCACCACGTGTGTTTTAGATCTATCGGAGGGTCTTTCGCCAGACCGGTCGAATCGGCATAGGTGATGGGACTGTTTGCCGAATAGGCAAAGAGGTTTAAGCCATCAGGGATACCCAAGGGGTCGGTGCTCAGCCATCGATGCGTAGTTAGATTAAGATAGCGCGCCCCGTGGTAACTGAATCCACTCTCCTCATCCCTCTCCTTACCTGTAAAACGATACTGCTTCCTCCCAAAACTTCCAAAACTCGTTTCCCCATACGGAAAGAACTCTTCCCGATTGATGAACACACTGTCAGCTACAGTCTCTCCGCCGATAACCAGGCCGCTACTGCCCAGATGATCGCCCAGGTGATATTGCACGCGAACCTTCGCGCCATCGTCATCAAAGGCATCGCCCACGCGCACGATGGCGATGCGGCTCTTGTCATCCATCACATGTAGCGAGCAGTTCTCGGTTTTTTCGCCACCATCCAATTGCGTGTATTCAGCATGATGTTCAAACACCGCGCCCAGATAAGTTGTCGTGCGGTAGCCGTTGCCTTCAACCACCAGCTTCTTCACCCGCTGCCCGCCGGCATCGTAAAGATAGAGGGCGTAGGTGGTCGGTTTTGAAGTGTCGGTCTGGTTGCGAAACGTTTTCATGCGGTTGCTGTAGTCCCATTCAAAATGACGCTCGGTGTTTTCGCGCACCATATTGCCGTTGGCGTCGTATGCGTGGGATGTGGACTGCTCTTCGTCATTGCCGAAGTTGGTCAGCCGGTTGCCGCCCCCCCCTAAATCGGGCGAATTGCCAGCAAGAAAACTCGCCACCTTTTCTTTCCACTCCTTCGGCTTGAAACCCGCCATGCCGAAATAACGTGACCAGCCTCCGGTGCCATCTCTACTGTGCTTTAGCCTGAGCATATTTCCAGCGGGGTCGTACTCGTATTGCTCCTCATACAGCGAGGTCATGTCCGGCGCGTTTTCCTGGTTGGCTGTGCCATGATTGCCGGAGCTGTATCCGCAACGCGCATCATCGGTGCCGGGCCGTGGATCAGCAATGTCACTGCACTCGCGCCCGGTGGCCGATATCAGTCGATAGAGCGGATCATAGGCAAACTCACGCACCAGGGAGTCGCCGGCAGCCAGCAGAGTTTGCAACTCGGGATATACCAGCGCCTGTGAGTTGTTGCGAACGCCCGAGCCTTGCGTGCGATCAGTAATGCGCAAGATGTTGCCGCCCAGATCGTACTGATATGCGAGGTCTTGCAGCAGACCGCCTGCCAGTTGGTAGCTGTGCGCGCCGAGGGGTTGCGAATAGTCTTCCGTGCGCATGCGCACTAGGCGGAAGGTATTTGTGTCGTAGGCGTAACGGGTGATCTTGCCGTTGCCATAGGCGATTAAGGTGCGCTGGCCCTTGGCGCTGTAGGCAAGGCGCTGCACATACGTCTTATGCGGGCCGGTATTGTCATCCGCTAGCGGCCCTACAAGGTCTACGCTCTCCAGCGCGCCGGCCCGGTTGTAGCCCGGCTGCAACCGATACCGCTCGCCGTTGGCCGCCTTGGGATACTCGGACCACTTCGCACGATTGAGCGCATCAAAAGCGCTGCGCTCATGCCTCGCGCATAGAGAGAAATAATGATATCCTCGATACCTTCTACAAATCGACTTCTCTTTGGTACGATAACGGGTTCAAAAGTACTGTTACGATCACGTGGTACATTTAACTCGTGCTCTCCTCGTTTAGTCTTAATTGTCTTAACTGTTTTGCCATTTCGGGAGTTGCCACTGTGTACACCTTCCGGGGAATGTTTGGCATAACCCAAATGGGTATCCAACTCTCCCTCCAGCATTTGCTCCATCCCCTTTACAAAGAGTTAGCCGGCGCCTTCAGTACTATCAACGATCATAGAGCACAACAGTTCGCCTCCTTAGATGCCGCCTTGAGCAGTGCCGATCAACAGGCGCGCTCAGTCAATCAGAACAGTCTGTTCGGTGACGATGAGGCCGATGCCGTGCTCATCGAACAAACTCAGGATGTACCGCGCTGGACTTTGCGCGAGCAACTGGCCAACGAGAAGCTCAGTCTCGGGATGTATCTGGGCGGACATCCCTATCAGGAATATGCCGACGAATTGTCTAACTTCGTCAAAGTGAAACTCAGCGACCTGACGCCACAGTTCGTCGGAAA
>CAWASY010000038.1:0-89160 GCA_963784505.1 uncultured beta proteobacterium
CAGAGCGGGAAATATCAGGAATTACTGGAAGTCCAGTATGGTAAAGGGCAGGTGCCTGCGGGTTATTTTATTCGTTTGAAGCAGCACAATTCCGCCTTGAAATGATGAGGCCCGTGACAATGGTGAAGTATCTGTTCAGCGCCCTGCTGGCTTTGTCATTGTTGGCAGGTTTTGTTCGGGCAGAGCCCATTGCTTTTGATTCCACCGATACCGTGCCCTTCTGGTCACCCTCCTTGCCGGATAATGGGGTTGGCGGTGCGATGCTACGCGTGCTGTCAGAGGCGGCTGGTGTAAAATTTTCCATCAACTATCTGCCGGTCAAGCGCTTTATGAATAGCCAGTCTGTCTATCTGGTGGGCGACCCGGACATTCTGGTCAATCACAAAAATCGCGCCATCCTGCCCATCGGTTTTTTCAGATCGGCATTTTTTTATTACAAACCCCATCATGAGGTAATCGAATTTCATCGTATTAAAGACTTGCAAGGTCATACGCTGGGCGTGTTGCGCGGAACGATGGAAGACAAGAATATTTTTATCGAAAACGGCGTCAAGGTGGAAGAAAGCGATTCGGTTGAGTCGCTTATCAGGAAACTGAAGGCGGGTAGAATTGATTTATGCATACTGGTGAGTTTAACGGGGGAGCCCGTGATAAAAAGGCTATTTCCCGATGAGGTGGATAAGTTTATTCAGGTCAATATTCCTGCTTCCATTCGTCCTATTACCATCATGATCGATATGGATGATCCTGAAGGAGTTGTGATTGCCGAGCGTTACCGTAACGTGTTGGTGGACACGATGCAAGGTGCCAGATACCGCGAGGTGCTGGAAGGTTTTTATGGAAAAGGCCGTATTCCTGCCGACAGGGCTGAGATTATGGAGCGGTTTTTGAAGATTTATACGATGGATTTGAATAAGTGATGCAGCCCATGCCCAATGTCTCAAAAAAGTACGGGTCACTTTACCGGAAACTCTCCATCGCCCTGGTGCTGGTGGTTGTGCTGGTGTCCAGCGTGGTAACCCTGTTCAATTACCTTTATTTGTCGCATCAGCGGGCAACACGTAATGAGCATCGCGCAACAGAATATAGCGCTAATTTGCAGGAATCGCTGGAGTGGCCGTTGTGGAATCTGGATGATGAATTAATAATCAATATCGGGCGCACTTTCGCATCCAATGCGGAAATCGACCAGTTGATCATACGCGATGAGCAAGGTGGTGTTGTTTTTTCTCAGGAGAAGCCGCACGACCAGCTGTTCAAACACGAGGTGAGGATTAAACATGAGGGAAAAAACATCGGCACGGTTGAATTTTCGCTGGACATGCGTTTCTATGAACAGCAAGCCCGCCAGTTGTTTTGGAGCAGCATCGCAACTGTCACGGCATTGATCCTGGCTTTGCTGATTGCGACCGGATTGATCCTGTCACGCTTGGTGCGTGAATCGATGAACGCACTGGTGCAGGTAACCCGGACGATAGTCGAAGGTAACTACGGTCAGGTCGTCTTGCCTGTCAGTTACGAGGAATTTTCGCCCATTCTATCCGGGCTTAAAACCCTGTCGGATGCGGTGGCGAATCGTGAGTCCAGTTTGAAACAGAGCAATCAGCTTTTGTCGAATGAGGTAGAGGAACGACGGCGTGCCGAAGCTGGCTTGAGGCAAAGTGAAGAGCGGTTGCAACTGGCAACTGCGGCGGGCAATATCGGTATTTGGGACTGGGATGTGGTCAATAATATCCTGATCTGGGATCAAAGTATGTACACCCTGTACGGTATACAGCGCGAGCAGTTCACCGGCGCCTTCGATGCCTGGAGTCGAATGTTGCATGCGGAGGATCGTCAATATACCGAGGGAGAAATTCAGGCTGCGTTGCGTGGTGAGCGGGAGTATGCGCCTGAATTTCGCATTGTACGGCCATATGATGGGAAGGTTAGGATAATCAAGGCATTATCCAAAACCTATTTTAATGCGGAAGGGGTCGCAAGCCGTATGGTCGGGAGCAATATCGACATAACCGATCGCAAACAGGCCGAACAGGAGCTTCGGCGCTACAAGGATCATCTGGAAGAAGAAGTGGAGCAGCGCACTGCCGAACTGGTGCTGGCGCGTAATGCGGCAGAGACAGCCAATCTGGCTAAAAGCACGTTCCTGGCCAGCATGAGCCATGAGCTGCGTACCCCGCTCAACGCTATTCTCGGTTTTTCCAGTCTGATGCGCCGCGATCAGCAGTTGCAGGAGGCGCAGCGCAAAAATCTGGATATTATCAACCGTAGCGGCGAGCACTTGCTGGCGCTGATTAACGATGTGCTGGAAATGGCCAAGATTGAGGCGGGGCGTGTCCAGCTGGAGGAAACACAGTTTGATTTAGGCGGTATGGTGCGTGATGTCACCGATATGATGTCGCTGCGCGCGCATGAGAAAGGCCTGCAACTGCTGATCGATCAGGCTTCGCATTTTCCCCGCTACATTGTCGGTGACGAAGCGCGCTTGCGTCAGGTGCTGATCAATCTGATCGGCAATGCGGTTAAATTTACGGAAGTGGGTGGCGTAACCTTGCGCCTGGGTACGCGGAAAAATTCCATCTCTCATCTGCAAATCGAGGTTGAGGATTCGGGGGCTGGGATTGCACCGGCTGATCAGCAGCGCATCTTCGAGCCCTTCGTGCAACTGGGCGAACAGGCGATTAACAAGGGGACTGGACTGGGGTTGACGATCACCCGGCAGTTTGTCGAGTTGATGGGCGGCACTATCTCGTTGCAAAGCACACCGGGTAAAGGCAGCTTGTTCAGGGTTGATTTGCCGCTGCGTGCAATAATCGAGGATAGCATCGACAAGCCGAAAGAGCCGGAAAAACGGGATGTGGTGGGGCTGCTCGAAGGTCAAGCCGAGTACCGTATACTGATCGTTGAAGATCAGCTCGATAACCAGTTGCTGCTAGCCAATCTGGTGAAGTCAGTCGGCTTTCGGGTCAAGGTGGCGGAGAATGGCAAAGAGGGCGTTGAATTGTTCCAAAGTTGGCATCCCCATCTTATCTGGATGGACAGGCGTATGCCGGTGATGGACGGGATGGAAGCAACCCGGCGCATTCGTCTTCTTCCCGGTGGTCAGGAAGTGAAGATCGTCGCGGTCACGGCTTCAGCATTTATTGAGCAGCGTGAAGAAATGCTGGCTGCCGGAATGGATGATTTTATACGCAAGCCTTATCGTTTCAATGAAATCTATGAATGCATGGCTAAAAATTTGGGTGTAAAGTATCGGTACGAGGATGCTATTGAATCAGAAGGGCAGGTTGCCATGCCGTCGCCGGCAATGCTGTTAACGCTGCCGATGGAATTGAGGGAGGAGCTTTGCACTGCCCTGGAAAGTCTGGAGAGTGATCGTGTGGATGCCGCTATCGGGAAGGTTGCCCGCATTGATTTAACGCTGCACAAAATGTTGTTGCATTTGGCTGCAAACTTCGACTATCAAACTATGCTGAGCGCGTTGCGGCAGGTTTGATTAGCTCAGCTCGGGTTATATTGATATGAAAACAAAAGGCCGCATACTGGCAATCGATGATACGCCAGCCTCCTTGAGGTTGCTGACTGAATTGCTCAAGGGTGAGGGATATGAGGTGCGCTCGGCGATCAGCGGAGAACTGGCGTTACGTGCGGCAAAAAATGATCCACCGGAGCTGGTGTTGCTCGATATTTGCATGCCTGAAATGGATGGATTTGAAGTTTGCAGGCGATTGAAGGCGCAGTCTGAGACACGGGATGTGCCAGTGATTTTTGTCAGTGCCTTGTCTGATACAGCGGAAAAGGTGCAGGGCTTTAATCTGGGTGCGGTAGATTTTGTGACCAAGCCTTATCAACGCGACGAGTTGCTGGCCCGTGTGCGCACGCATCTTGAACTCAATCGTTTGAGGGGGCGGCTGGAGGAGTTGGTGGTGGCGCGGACTTTAGCCTACCGGCAGGCCGAGGAAAGACTGACCTTTCTGGCGCATTATGACCCACTGACAAAACTGCCCAACCGCTTATTGTTGCGAGATCGCTACGATCAGGCGGTTGCCGTTGCGCTGCGCAAGCAATCCAAAGTCGCCATCCTGTTTCTCGATCTGGATAATTTCAAGCAGATCAACGACACGCTCGGGCACCATGAAGGGGATAACCTGCTCGTTGAGATTGCGGATCGTTTGCGCGCATGTGTGCGCGAAACGGATACCATCAGCAGGCAGGGAGGGGATGAGTTCGTTGTGATGTTGACCGATGTGCAGAGTCAGGCGGTGCTTGACCGGGTTGTGCAAAAAATCAGCAGTGCTTTTGAGGATCCCCTTGACGTGGGGGCGGGGATGATCGGGATGAGCTTCAGTATTGGCATTAGTCTTTATCCTGATGATGCGGGCAATTTTGATATGCTGCTCAGAAATGCGGATGCCGCGATGTATCAGGCCAAGGAAAGTGGCCGGAACACATTTCGTTACTTCACGCAAAAGATGAATATCGATGCGCTCGAACATATGCGCTTGCAAACCCAGTTACGCAGTGCACTCAAGAATGGCGAATTTCAACTTTATTACCAGCCGCAAATCAATATCGCTACGGGGGCGATTGTCGGATTTGAAGCGCTGATACGCTGGCAACATCCCGAACAAGGCTTGATTTCGCCAGCCACTTTTATTCCGCTAGCCGAACGCAGTGGCTTGATCATCCCCATCGGTGAGTGGGTGCTGGGTGAAGCCTGCAGGCAGGCGCGTGTCTGGTTTGATCAGGGGCATGCGCAGGTGATCGCAGTCAATTTGTCTGCTCTACAGTTCAAACGTGGCAATCTGCTGGAAAGTGTGACCAGGGCGCTGGCTAATGCAAATATTTCGCCCAATTTG
The DNA here is from genome assembly GCA_963784505.1 of uncultured beta proteobacterium. Lineage (GTDB taxonomy): Bacteria > Pseudomonadota > Gammaproteobacteria > Burkholderiales > Gallionellaceae > Gallionella. The sequence goes on from CAWASY010000038.1 coordinate 4,860, forward strand.
CTTGAACTTGAGCTGACCGAATCCATCATGTTGCAGGATCTGAATATGGTGATGAAGACCCTGCGGGAACTCAAGGAGGTTGGGGTGAAGCTGTCGATTGACGATTTTGGTACGGGTTATTCCAGTCTGAGTTATTTGCAGCGATTGGCCGTTGACAAGCTCAAGGTGGATCAGTCATTCGTGCGCGATATGACAAACAACCTTGAAAATGCGGCTATCGTGAGGGCAATTATCCAGTTGGGGCAGACGCTGCAGCTGGTTGTTATTGCCGAAGGGGTCGAGACAGTTGAGCAATTATCCTTGCTCAAGGAGTTAGGTTGTGATGAGGCCCAAGGTTATCTGTTTAGTCGCCCCGTTCCGGCAGAACAGGCTTTTTTGCAGTTTGAGCAGCGTACTGCGTAAGCGTATGTTGAGATATACATCTGGCGGTTTGTTAAAGGGGCGCGCCAGATGTAAACTGCACCGTACCCAGGAGCGTTACCATATCCAGGAGCGTTCAGTTGAATTGACAGAAATGGTAACGTAATGATCAAGCACAACATACTTGCGATAGATGATACGCCGGCCTCGCTTCGGTTGCTGACGGATATTCTCAAGGTAGAGGGGTATGAAGTGCGCTCGGCGATTAACGGCGAACTGGCGCTGCATGCGGCAGCCAGTCATCCGCCCGATCTGATTCTGCTCGATATACGCATGCCGGTCATGGATGGCTTTGAAGTGTGCCGGCGTCTGAAGGCGAATCCTGCCACTCAGGATGTGCCGGTGATTTTCGTTAGCGCCCTGTCGGAAACCGACGAGAAAGTGCAGGGCTTCAATCTGGGGGCGGTGGATTTTGTGACCAAACCCTACCAGCGCGAAGAGCTGTTGGCGCGGGTGCGTACGCATCTTGAATTGCATCATCTGCGTCATCATCTGGAAGTGTTGGTCGATGAGCGCACTGGCGAATTGCATGAAAGCGAGAAGAAGCTCAGGGCAGGGCTGCTGGGTGTTGTGGCTGCCATTGCGGCGACCGTCGAAATGCGTGATCCTTATACCGCCGGACATCAGCGCCGCGTGGCTCATCTGGCGGCGGCCATTGCAGGTGAGCTGGGACTGCAGGCAGATCAGATTGAGGGACTTCAGCTGGCAAGCATACTGCATGATCTGGGCAAGATACGGGTTCCGGCTGAAATACTCAGTAAGCCCGGGCAACTCGATAATCTCGAGTTCGGTTTGATCAAGCTGCACCCTGAAACCGGCTATGAGATTTTGAAAAACATCGATTTTCCCTGGCCGATTGCCTTGACCGTTTTCCAGCATCATGAAAGGCTAGATGGGTCGGGTTATCCGCATGGGCTCAAAAATCAGGATATTTTGCTTGAGGCGAAGATACTCGCCGTGGCTGATGTGGTCGAGGCGATGATTTCCCACCGTCCCTACCGTGCCGGGCTGGGCGTTGAGGCGGCGTTAGGTGAAATTTCCCGTCACAGCGGCGTGCTTTACGATCCCGCCGTGGTCGCGGCATGTCAGGCCCTGTTCAATGAGCAAGGTTACAGTCTGCCAGCCTGAGTCAGTCCTTTTTGAGCGGTGAATATCATCGCATCTTTGATTTTTCCCCGAACGCATCATACCGCTGTCGCCGATCCTTTCGGCGTTAGGTGCGCGCGTGCGACAGGGTGATCGTATTCTGATAGAATATGCGGTCATAATTTTATTAACCCGAGTATTGGAGTGTTTTACATGGCTATTGAACGTACCCTGTCAATTATCAAACCTGATGCAGTTGCAAAGAATGTCATCGGTCAAATTTATTCTCGTTTTGAAGGTGCCGGCCTGAAGGTTATCGCTGCCCGTATGGTGCGTCTGTCCCAGGCAGAAGCCGAAGGTTTTTACGCAGTGCATGCAGCACGTCCGTTTTTCAAGGATCTGGTCAGTTTCATGATCTCAGGCCCCGTGATGATTCAGGCGTTGGAAGGCGAAGGCGCGATCCTGAAAAATCGTGACCTGATGGGCGCGACTGACCCAAAGAAGGCAGACAAGGGCACGATCCGTGCCGATTTCGCTGACAGCATCGATGCAAATGCAGTACACGGATCCGACGCGGCTGAAACTGCGGCAGTTGAAATTGCTTATTTCTTCCCGACACTGAACGTTTACTCTCGTTGATTATCGAAGCATAGATGAAACAAAATCTCCTCGACCTCGACGCACATGCACTGACGGCTTATTTCACCCAGATGGGTGAAAAGCCGTTTCGTGCAAAACAATTATTGCGTTGGATCTATCAGGTCGGGGAGTCCGATTTTAGGGCGATGACGGATATTGCAGGCGCGCTGCGCGAGAAGTTGGCGCAGACAGCGTGTATTGCCGCGCCCTCCATCGTGCGCGAAGAACTGTCCGACGACGGGACGCGCAAGTGGCTGTTGAATGTAGGCACAGGCAATGCGGTGGAGGCGGTTTATATCCCGGAGGCGACGCGCGGCACGCTGTGTATTTCATCCCAGGCGGGCTGTGCGCTGGACTGCTCGTTCTGTTCCACAGGCAAGCAGGGTTTTAATCGCAATCTTTCCGTAGCCGAAATCATCGGCCAGTTGTGGTGGGCGAATCACCAGCTGGGCAAGAACCCGGACGGCAACTGGCAGGTGAGCAATGTGGTGATGATGGGCATGGGCGAGCCTTTGCTCAATTTTGACAATACCGTCAGCGCCTTGCGTCTGATGCTCGATGATCAGGCCTATGGGCTGTCGCGACGTCGTGTGACCGTTTCTACTTCCGGTATCGTGCCGGCGATGGATCGCCTACGCGAGGAATGTCCGGTGGCGCTGGCGGTATCGTTGCATGCGCCCAATGACAGCTTGCGCGATCAGTTGGTGCCGATCAATCAAAAATATCCATTAAAGGAATTGCTGGCCGCCTGTCGCCGCTATCTGGAACGTGCACCGCGCGATTTCATTACCTTTGAATATGTGATGATAGACGGGGTAAACGACTCGGTGCAGCAGGCGCATGAGCTGGTGCGGCGGGTAGCGGATACGCCGTGCAAATTCAATCTGATCCCGTTTAATCCCTTTCCTCAGGCGCCCTATAAGCGTTCCCGTCCGGAAGCGATACAGCGTTTTCGCGATGTGCTGATGCAGGCAGATATCATCACAACCACCCGCAAAACGCGGGGTGATGACATTGCGGCGGCATGCGGGCAGTTGGCAGGACAGGTATTGGACAAGACGCGTCGTACCGGTCAGCGGCCGGTTGTGTTTCATGATGAGGTGCGTCGATGAGATTCGTATTGATATGTCTGCTGTTGGCAGGCTGTGCGGGGAATCCGGTAAAGCAGCAGGAGCAGGCGCGTTTGGAGAAAGTTGCCAGAATACATACCGAGCTGGCTGGCTTGTACTACGAGCGTACCCAGATGGGGGTTGCCCTGTCCGAGATTGAACTCGCGTTACAGGGAGATAGAACTTATGCGCCTGCCTATAATGTGCGGGGTTTGATTCACATGGCGCTACGCGAGGACAAGGAGGCTGAAGCGGATTTTCAGCAAAGCCTGCGACTCGATAGCAGCAATTCCGATGCCCACAACAACTACGGCTGGTTTTTGTGTCAGCGTGGGCGTGAGCCGGAATCTATTGCGCAGTTTATGGCTGCAGTGAAAAATCCGCTGTATGAAACACCGGAGCGGGCTTACCTGAATGCCGGGCTGTGTTCCCGGATGGCGGGGAAAAATCAGGATGCCGAAGAATTTTTGCAGCATGCATTACAATTGCGGCCGGAATTGACGCAAGCCTTGCGGGCGATGGCGGAGCTCAAGTTTGAGACAGGCGATTACCGTGCTGCCAAGAAATATTTCACGGCGTTTGCACAGGGAAATGATAATTTGACTGCTGAGCAATTGTGGTTGGCAGTTCGTATCGAGCGTCGTGCCAGAGATGGCAATGCAGAAGCAAGTTATGCCTTGCGGTTGCGCGAACGGTTTCCTGATGCGCGAGAAACTCAATTATTGATACATGGGGAATGATGGAACATTTACCGGAAAATAGCGTGGCGGAGGCGTCGGTTGAGCAGTTGGAGGCTCCGACCACTCAGGTGCGTTCGGTTGGTACGCAATTGCGTGAGGGCCGTGAAAAAATGGGTCTGAGCGTGGAGGATGTGGTGAACAGGATCAAGCTGGCACCGCGTCAAATTGTGGCGCTGGAAGCGGATGATTTTACCGGGCTGCCTGAAACGGCTTTTTTGCGCGGTTTCGTGCGCAGTTATGCCAGATTGCTGCAACTGGATGTGCAGCCATTGCTCGATGCATTGCCGGGCAGCAAACCTGAGGTTCAGGCGGAAGTGGCGAAGCGGCCATTGGTCGAGACGCCTTTCCCTACTGAGCGCACCGCGCGCAGGCCGAATGTGAACCTGCTGATCGCAGCGTTACTGTTGGCACTGGCTATTGCCGGGTTCTCTGTGTGGCAGTTCAATGCGCCACATCCGGAAAAAATCGCGGATGAACATCTGGATGCTGCAGCAGGGCTGGTTGCTACGCCATTGAACCTGGCTGATCAGCTGGTAGCAGAATCGGCGGTGGCCGAGTCAACGGGGGCTGAGTCGGCCGTTGGCGAGAATGTCGTAACGGGGAATGCAGCAGAAGCAGAAAAAACAGTGCCTGTTGTTGCCGCACCAGCGGCAGTACCTGCGGTTGCACCAGCGGCGCATGCAAATGCCACACTGCGGCTGACCTTCGACAAGGAGTCCTGGGTGGATGTGCAGGACTATTACGGTAAAACGTTAAGTCGCCAACTCAATCAGCCGGGCAGCGAGTTGCATGTTGAAGGACTGCCGCCCTTTTCGTTGGTGATCGGTCATGCTGCTGCCGTACATCTTTATTTGCGCGACAAACCCGTTGACTTGAGTTCCTATGTCAACGCAAGCAGCGACGTTGCACGCTTGACGCTGGAGTAGGTATGGATTTGATCAAGCGTCGCCCGTCGCAACGGGTGCTGGTCGGGAAAGTGATGTTGGGTGGTGGTGCGCCCATCGTGGTGCAATCCATGACCAATACCGATACGGCCAATATCGATGCCACTACTAAACAGGTCTTTGAGCTGGCCAAGGCGGGTTCGGAACTGGTGCGCATTACCGTCAATACCCCCGAGGCTGCCGCCGCCGTGAAGTCTATTCGTTCGAGACTGGATGCGCTCGGTTGCAATGTGCCACTGGTGGGTGATTTTCATTATAACGGACATCGTCTGTTGACCGACTATCCTGAATGCGCGCAGGCGCTGGCGAAATATCGTATCAATCCGGGCAATGTCGGACGTAATCGTGCCGAGGAAGATCCTTTTACCATTATGATTCAAACGGCGATCCACTACGATAAGCCGGTGCGTATCGGGGTGAACTGGGGGAGTCTTGATCAGAAGCTGGTGGTGCGCATGATGGATGAAAATGCGCGGCTGCCAGAACCTCGGGATGTGAAGGAAGTCACTCGTGCTGCGCTGATTGCTTCCGCGATTGAAAGTGCACAGCGCGCCGAGCAGTTGGGGCTTGCGCATAACCGTATCGTGCTGTCCTGCAAGGTTAGCGAAGTGCAGGATTTGATTGCCGTTTACCGGCAGCTCTCCTCGCAGTGTGACTATGCACTGCATCTGGGATTGACCGAGGCGGGTATGGGCTCCAAGGGCATCGTCGCTTCCACGGCGGCGCTGGCTGTGCTGTTGCAGGAGGGAATAGGCGATACCATCCGTATTTCGCTCACGCCTGAACCGGGTGGGGATCGTACCCAGGAAGTGCTGGTTGCTCAGGAAATATTGCAGACCATGGGGATGCGTGCCTTTGCGCCGATGGTAGTTGCCTGCCCCGGTTGCGGTCGCACCACCAGCAGCTTCTTTCAGGAGCTGGCGCAAGGCATTCAGCGCCATTTGCGCACGCAAATGCCGATCTGGCGCGAGCAATATGATGGTGTCGAGAACATGACGGTTGCGGTGATGGGCTGTGTCGTAAACGGGCCCGGCGAGAGCAAAATGGCGAATATCGGCATCAGTTTGCCAGGCACTGGTGAGTCACCGGCAGCGCCGGTCTATATTGACGGCGAAAAGGCCATGACCTTGCGTGGGGACAATATATCGGCAGAGTTTACCGCTATTGTCGATGATTATGTGCAAAGAAAATATGTTAAGAAAGATGTGGCGAGTAGCGAGTAGCAGGTAGCTGGTAGCGCTTCGAAAATCGGGGTCAGACCCCTATTTTTTACTATTTCCTATTTGTTGAAAGAAATAGGGGTCTGACCCCGATTTTCATCAGGTTTATTAAGATGAGTAACGAAACTGTGCAAGCCGTACGCGGCATGAATGACATTCTGCCCGATGAGGCAGGGCTGTGGTTATGGTTCGAGGAGGTGATCCGCGACTGGCTGGATAGCTATGGTTATCGTAATATACGCATGCCGCTGGTCGAGCCGACCGCACTGTTCAAACGGGCGATCGGCGAAGTCACCGATATCGTGGAAAAAGAGATGTACAGCTTCGAGGATAGTCTGAACGGCGATCAGTTGACGCTGCGCCCGGAAGGCACGGCTTCCTGTGTACGTGCGGTGTTGCAACATAATTTGCTGTATAACGCGCCGCAACGTTTGTACTACACAGGACAGATGTATCGCCACGAGCGTCCACAAAAGGGGCGCTATCGCCAGTTTCATCAGGTGGGCATTGAGGCGCTGGGATTTGCCGGTCCGGATATCGACGCCGAACAGATATTGATGTGTGCGCGGCTATGGAAGAAGCTGGGCTTGACGGAGGTCACGTTGCAGCTCAATACGCTGGGTGATTCGGCTTCCCGCCTGCGACATCGCGAAAAGTTGATTGCGTATTTTGAGCAGCACAGGGATGTGCTGGATGCCGAAGCAACCCGTCGTTTGTACAGCAATCCGCTACGCATACTGGATAGCAAGAATCCGGCAATGCAGGCGTTGATTGAAGCTGCGCCCCGTCTGATGGATGAACTGGACGAGGACGCGCTGACGCATTTTGAGGCGGTGCAGGCGATACTGGTGCAGCATGATGTGGCGTTCGAGATTAACCCGCGATTAGTGCGGGGTCTGGATTATTACAATCGTACCGTATTCGAGTGGGTGACCACACGGCTGGGTGCGCAAGGCACGATATGCGCAGGTGGCCGTTATGACGGATTGATCGAACAGATAGGCGGAAAGCCGGCGCCTGCAATGGGTTTTGCAATGGGGGTTGAGCGTTTGCTGGTGTTGCTGCAGGAAGCCGGTATGGCGCTGCCCAAGCCGCGCGTCGATGTATATGTGGTGCATCAGGGTGAGCTGGCAGCGGTGCTTGCCAGTCAGGTTGCAGAGCAACTCAGGGATGACAATTTGCGCGTGATCCTGCATTGCGGCGGGGGCAGTTTCAAATCACAAATGAAAAAGGCCGATGCCAGTGGCGCGGTCGTCGCTGTGGTGATTGGGGACGACGAGGCGCGTGTGAATGAAGTGAGTATCAAGCCCATGCAGGGCGGTGAGCAGCTCAGGGTGGGCGTGTATGAAATTTCCGGGACGGTTAACAAGATAATCAGGCAGGAGTAGAAATAATGGCAGCATTGGATTTGCAAGAACAGGAACAACTCGACACGCTCAAAGCGTGGTGGAAAGATAATGCCAACTGGATACTCGCTACCGTGCTGGTGGCGGTCGTCGCCTTGGGCGGCTGGCGTGGTTGGCATTATTACCAGAACAAGCAGGACAATGAAGCTGCCACCCTGTATCAACAGTTTACCGAGCAATTGGCCAGTAATGATGTCAAGCGGGTTAATGATGCGGCGGCTGCGGTGATGGACAAATATTCGGCTACCCCTTATGCGTCCCGCGCTGCGTTGATTGCTGCACAGGTCAATGAAATGGGCAAGGAACCGCTGCGCGCCAAGACACAATTGCAATGGGTGATTGAGCATGCCTCGGAAGACGGTCTGAAGAGCGTTGCAGCACTGCGCATGGCCTCCTTGCAACTGGATGAGAAGAATTTCGTCGGCGCTTTAAAATCTCTGGAGATCAAACATGCTGCCTCGTTCGATGCACTGTATGCCGATCTGAAAGGTGATGTGCTGGCCGAGCAGGGCAAGCCTGCCGACGCGCGTGCCGCCTATCAGCTGGCCTACGACAAACTGGATGCGAAGAGCGCATATCGCAATCTGGTGCAGATGAAACTGGACGCATTCGGGGTGAGCAAATGAGTGCAAAACGTTTACACCTGTTGTTGATATTGCTCGCTTTGGGCGGCTGTAGTTCAACGATGAACACAGTCAAGGGCTGGATGGGCGCACCCCCTGTTGGTGATGAGCCTGCCAAGCTGGTTGAATTTCAGCAAACGACCGGATTTACAGAACGCTGGCATGGCGATTTTGGCGCCTCGGGCGCAGCACCATTGCAAGCTGCACTGACTACAGATGCGGTTTACGGCGCATCCGGCAAAGGGGAGTTGACCCGTCTTGACAGGGCGACAGGTAAACAGCTCTGGCGCATTGAGAGCAATATGTCGGTATCCGCAGGCGTCGGTGCAGGCGAGGGTCTGGTGCTGATCGGTAGCAACAAGGGTGAAGTTCAAGCCTATGGCGAAGATGGCAAATTGCGCTGGAAACAGGTCGTTTCCAGCGAAGTGCTGGGTGTGCCGCAGGTTGCGGATGGCGTGGTGGTGGTGCGTAGCGGTGATGGGCATATTGCCGGCCTGAGTGCTGCCGATGGCAAAAAACTGTGGGTCTATGAACGCAATACCCCGGCACTGGTTGTGCGCAGCCATGCGAGTGTTGTCATTCGTCGTGGTGTGGCCTATGCCGGATTTGCCGGTGGCAAGCTGGTTGCTATCAAGCTTGCCGATGGTTCGCCAGTGTGGGAAATTTCCGTCTCTCAGCCGAGCGGCAATACCGAGTTGGAGCGCATTAGCGATATCACCAGTACGCCGGTCATTAGCGATCATCAGGTCTGCGCGATTGCATTTCAGGGGCGTCTGGCCTGTTATGATGCTGCGCAGGGAAATGCACTGTGGAATCGCGATATCGAGAGTGACAAGGGGATTTTTGTTCTGCACAAGCAGCTTTTCGTGAGCGATTCGAGGAGTGTGGTGATGGCGCTGGATAAAGATTCTGGCAGTACGATCTGGAAAAATGAACAGTTGCTACGCCGTGATATCTCTGCACCCTTTGTAGAGGATGGTTTTGTTGTGGTCGGTGACTTTGAGGGTTACCTGCATGCTCTGAGTGCCGAAGATGGACACTTTGTTGCACGACTCAAGTTGGGTAGCGATATCCAAACCGCACCGGTGGAAATGGATGGAGGGCTGTTGGTTCAAACGCGTAATGGCGGTGTTTATTCACTGTCTATTCATTGAAGTAAAATTAGCAGCGCGCCTCGTTTGCTCCCTCGCCTTATGGGAGAGGGTTGCAAAGAGGATATGGCACTTTGCCAGAATTAGTTATTCGTGACGTGGGCTTACCCGTTGCTTCGAGAGGTTTAAAATGTTACCCACACTTGTATTGGTTGGTCGTCCGAATGTGGGTAAGTCCACTTTGTTCAATCGTCTCACCCGCAGCCGCGATGCGTTGGTCGCCGATCAGCCCGGACTGACCCGTGATCGTCACTATGGTCGGGGGCGCGTCGGTGAGCGCCCTTATTTGATTGTCGATACTGGCGGACTGGAACCCGTCGCAAAAGATGGCATCATGTTCGAGATGGCAAGACAAAGCCGTCAAGCCGTCGATGAAGCGGATATTGTGCTGTTTCTGGTGGATGGGCGTGCAGGCTGTACGCCACAGGATTTGATTATTGCCACACAGCTACGCAAGACCGGCAAGCCGATATTGCTGTTGGTCAACAAGGCCGAAGGCATGATGCGCGCACGCGTTACCGCAGAATTTTTCGAACTGGGTCTGGGCGAGCCGTATCCGATTTCCTCCGCACACGGCGACAATGTGGTTGAAATCATCGAAATCGCCATGGAGCACTTCCCGGAAGATGTCGTTGAAGTGGAGGCAGAGCAGCAGGAAAAACCGCCTAAACTGGCCATCGTGGGTCGCCCGAATGTCGGGAAATCGACGCTGGTGAACGCAATTTTAGGTGAGCAGCGTGTGATTGCCTTCGATCAGCCGGGCACCACCCGTGACAGCATTTATATCGACTTCGAGCGTGATGGCAAACAGTACACCATCATCGACACTGCCGGCGTGCGTCGTCGTGGCAAGGTCGATGAAGCCATTGAAAAATTCTCCGTGATCAAAACCATGCAGGCGATCGAGGATGCCAATGTGGTGGTGTTGGTGGTTGATGCGCGTGATCAGATCACCGAACAGGATGCGCATGTCGCCGATTTTGTGCTGCAAGCAGGGCGCGCGCTGGTGTTGGCGGTGAATAAATGGGATGGTCTGGATCAATATCAGCGCGAGATGGTCAAAAACGATATCGAGCGTAAATTGCACTTTCTGGGTTTTGCCAAGCGGCATTATATCTCTGCATTGAACGGCAGCGGCATTATCGATGTGCTCAAATCGGTCGACGAAGCGTATGCGGCGGCGATGTCAAAACTGTCCACACCGAAGCTCACGCGCGCGTTGATCGGCGCAGTTGAGAAACAGGCACCGCCGAAAGTAGGTCGGTTCCTGCCCAAGATGCGCTATGCGCATCAGGGCGGCAGCAACCCGCCGTTGATTGTGATACACGGCAGCGGATTGGACGATATCCCGGCCAGTTATGCGCGATATCTGGAGCGTTCGTTTTGCGAGATTTTCAAATTGCAGGGCACGCCGATGAAAATCCAGTTCAATTCCAGCAAGAATCCTTTCGAGGGCAAGAAGCCTCGTCCGTTGACGGAAGCGGAGCAGCGCGCAGCGCACCGTGCCAGGATACGCGGGCGCAAGCTGTACGGCAAACAATAGGGTCGTCTTCAGGAAGGTGGCTTTATCCGAGATTTTCCATTAGAACCAAAACTGCGTCACACCGGCCAGAAACTCTCACCTCCACTCTTCGCTTCGCTCTCCTCTCCCGGAGGGAGAGGAGACAATTGCCCTTTCTCCCTCTGGGAGAAAGTTGAATAGAGGGCCTGCCGGTGTCCAGCAGGCAAAAACACCACACGAAGTGGGACAAACATCTGGTTTTTGTCTGCTTCGCAGGCTATTTGTATCGTTGGATTCCATCAATGACGGCCTAATGGAAAATCTCGGTTTATTGCAGACGCAGGATTGATATAAAATATTGAATGTTTGACATTCTGAAATGGCAATGATGAAAAGTACCCCTATGAAAAATGCCTTCACGCTTTTTGTTGTCACGCTTGCGATGCTGTCCATGGCCGGTTGCGCGAGCAAAACGGGTATTTCTACGAATCCCGTTGCCGTTGGGAAAAATAGCGATGGGTCTTTGACGGCTCGGAATGCGAATCAAGCGCAGGTTGTTGATCCCGTCTTTGTCCACCAGCAATTGATCCAGCCCAAGCAGGAAATAGTCAAAGATATGTTGCAGGTCAGCTACACTATGAAGGCGGTTCGCAGTCAGCACGGTTATCTACTCAAGCTTTCGCTGATTTTTAGAAATCTGAAAAATCACAGTGTCAACGTCAGTCCTGCTGCTGAACTCGACAGGGAAAAGGGCTTGCACGTTAAACCCTACAGCCGGAAGGCGTTGCTAAGTTATCTGGCAAGACGCAAGTCTGAGGCGTCTGTAGAAGAAAAAGAGCTGGCGAACAGCAACTGGCTCAAAAGTGGATTCAGGATACCCGCCAATGGTATTGAAATTGGTGAGCTGGTTTTTGCAGTCACCGATTTAAAATTGCCGATGAACCTTGTGGTCATGCAGGGAAAACATCGTTACGAATTCGATATGACCGAACCGCTGGTTGTAAATGAGAAGAAGTCGGCAGCCACGGCGCATTAACCTGCAAGACGGCAGCGCCTCGTTCACGCCGCACTTGGCTCAGGGGACTTATGTTATCAATCCATTCCATTGATGGATTTCCGGCTTTTTCAGGCACAATCGGGCGAATGCAGCCGCCGCAGCGAAATTTTCTGCAGCCGGATTGGACAGGGGCTCACCGAGTTCAAAGTCTGTGCCCTTGATGCACAGCACGAATGCAGCCGGGGAGGCTGCACCATAAAACTGTTCATAGGTTTTTAGCAGCGCTTCAGGGGCGAGGGCGTGGCTGAACAACGTGGCTTCCCCGCTTGCTTTGATCGGATAGAAGGAAAAGGGAGCGGGCGTATCCATGCCGGCATCAATGAACAGAACCAATTGACGACCCTCCATATCCATTGCATGTTCGATCTGCAACTGGAAATCCTCCAGCAGTTCAAAATTCTCGTCTAGCCCGTTGTCATTCAACCAGAGCGCCAGTTCGCGCAGCAGCAGCGGGCCTAGCGCATCGTCGCCGCGTGATTCGTTGCCAATGGCAAAGACGAGAACCGGCGCGACCATCAGCTTGGACTGCAAATAGTGCCCTCGCTGGATCGAGACAGGACAGATAGCTGTTCACCCCCCGCGTTAAGCACTTCTACTTCCAGCGGCATCTTGCCCAGCGCATGGGTTGCACAGGACAGGCAGGGGTCGAAGGCGCGAACCGCTACTTCGATATGATTGAGCAAGCCTTCGGTGACTTCATGACCGTGCAGATATTGTTGGGCTACACGTCTGACCGCCTCGTTCATAGCCTGATTGTTGTGGGTGGTGGAGACGATCAGGTTGCACATGGAAACCAGGTCATTTTCGTCGACGCGATAATGGTGGATCAACGTTCCGCGTGGCGCCTCGATCACGCCCACCCCCTCAAAACCACGCGCTCCCGTATTCATCAGTTCCGTGCCCAGGAGGTCATCGTCGTGCAACAGGTCCTTGATCATTTCGGTGGCATGCAGCATCTCGATCATGCGCGCCCAGTGGTAGCCAAGCGGTGCGTGCATCGGCATTACGCCGCTGTAGGCGATGAATTCGCGACGTTCGATTTCAGCCAGCGGCGTGGAAATAAAGTCGCAGTTCTGCACGCGCGACAAAGGGCCGACGCGGTACCAGCCCTTGTCCTTGCCCAGTGATTTGAGAAACGGAAACTTCATATAGCTCCAGTTTTTGACTTCTTCTTCAATCAATTGCGTGTAGTTCTGGTAGTCGACCTTATCGAACAGGATGACGCCGCTTTCATCCCGGCCACGCAATTGACCGTGATACAAATCAAGCGAACCGTCGAAACCCACCATGGACAGGTAATTGGCACGGAATGCGCCGAAACTGTTGTAGAGCTCCGGATTTTCATGGTGCAATGCTTTGACCATATGCACCGCTTCGCGGCTCCAGGCGAGCATCTGGTAAATGTCGCGCAGCAGTTCGTCCCGTTCGCCAATAGAGAGCGACTTGTTTACGCCACCCGGCACGGAACCTGTGCCGTGGATGCGTTTTCCGGCAGTATGGCGGATGACTTCCTGACCGAATTTTCGCAATAATATGCCGCGCCGTGCTGTTTCCGGATATTTTTCGGCAACGCCGACAATATTGCGTTTGGCGACTTCGCTGTCAAAACCGAACAACAGATCAGGTGAACAAAGATGAAAAAAGTGCAGCGCATGGGATTGCAGTATCTGACCGTAGTGCATCAAACGCCGCATTTTTTCGGCTGTCGGGGTTAAATGTTTGGCGCCGACGATCGCGTCCAGCGCCTTGCTTGCCGCCAGATGATGGCTGACCGGGCAGATGCCGCACAGGCGCTGCACCATCACCGGCACTTCCCAGTAAGGGCGGCCCTGAATGAATTTTTCGAAGCCGCGGAATTCGACGATGTGCAGTCTCACCTGATGCACGCGGTTTTTGTCATCGAGCAAAATGGTGACCTTGCCGTGGCCTTCGACGCGCGAGACAGGATCAATGGCGACGCGGCGCAGCGCTTCGGGGTTGCTTGCTGTTTCCAGATTCATGGCTTTCCTTAAAATATGAAATTCGTTCAGCGATCGTTTGCCCTTTCCCCTTCATCGAGGGGGAAAGTTAGAAAGGGGGAAACGGGCAGGTCAAATTTCATTTACATTGTTGGCAGGATAGCTTCGCTCTGCCCGTTAATCGTAATGGATCAGACCGTGACCCAGTTCCGGCTCTCGCCCAGCCAGCAGGTCGGTCAATACTTTCCAGATTGCGTCCCCCGATGGCGGGCAGCCGGGAATGAAATAATCGATCTTGACCACTTCATGCAGCGGATGCACCTTGTCCAGCGGTAGCGGTAATTCAATATCGTTGGGGATGAAGCCATCGACCAGACCGTGCTGGGCGTGATAGACCTCTTCGAGTATCGTTGTCAGCGGCAGATGGTTGCGCTGGGCAGGCAGACCGCCGTTGATGGCGCAGGCGCCGATTGCGATCAGGATGTTGCAGTTGGCGCGAAACTCCCGTAGCACATGCACGTTTTCCGCATTGCACAGGCCGCCTTCGATAATGCCGATGTCGCAGGGGCCGCAATGCTTGATGTCGGTTAACGGCGAGCGGTCGAATTCAACCAGTTGTACCAAATCCAGCAAGCGCTCGTCGATGTCCAGAAACGACATGTGGCAGCCAAAACAGCCTGCCAGCGAGGTGGTTGCAACCTTCATTTTTTTGATCGGCGCATTCATTTTAAGTTCCTTTGCCAAGCGGGTGCGGCGTAGCGCTGATCGGCTGCTCATCAAAACTTCGCTTGCCGATGGGGGTTGCAAAACCGACGCGTTTTTTCAGGATCACGCCAACCGGACAGACATGGGCTGCCTTGTCCTCGCCACTAAAATCCGTATCGGCTAGTTGGCCGGACTTGGCATTGACGATCAGATGGCTTTTGATGCCGCGACCGGATAAGGCGAACACGTTTTTTTCATCGACATCGCGGCTTGCGCGCACGCAAAGCGAACACAGGATGCAGCGGTTAAAATCAAGCAGGTATTCCGCGTGCGAGGCATCCAGTGGACGATCGGGGAAAAACTGGTCGAAATGCGGCGACATCATGTTTAGTTCGTAAGCGGTCGCTTGCAATTGACAATCTCCGCTTTTTTCGCAGGAAGGGCAGAAATGATTGCCTTCGACAAACAGCATTTGCAGCAAGGTGCGCCGTTCATCATTTATTTCGGGGGTATCGCTCTCCACGATCATGTCACTTTGTGCCAACTGGGTGCAAGAAGCGCTCTGGCGGCCATTGGCCCTGACCGTGCAGACTTTGCAGGAACCATGCGGCTTGAACTCGGGGTTGAAGCAAAGATGCGGAATGTATACGCCGGCATTCATTGCCGCCTGAATGATGGTTTGTCCTTCGCAAAACGGAATGGTCTTGCCATCAAGCGTGAAGGTGTTATCTTGGCTCATGTTTACGCTCCAGATGTGCGTCGGTATCGTCGCGTCCTGTCATCTGGCGAGCCTGTGACAGGGCGTAATCGAGATCAAAGGCGGGAATAAATTCCTTGTGTGACAGTCGTTTGTCGTAGCTTGGACGGAATTTGGCGATGGTGTCGAGTACCGGATTGCAAGCCGAATGTCCGAGGCCGCAGTGACTGGTCGATTGCAATATCACATTCAGCTTCTCGATTTCGCTAAAGTCGTAGGGCGAGCCATGACCATGCGCGAGTTTGTCCATCATGTTGGACAGCAGCGAGGTGCCGACCCGGCAAGGGGTACAAAAGCCGCAGCTCTCATGCGCAAAAAAGTGTACGAAGTTGCGCGCGACTTCGAACATGTCGCGGCTATCATCGAAGATCATGAACGCACCGGCTGTGGGCAGGTCCTCGAAGGCGATTTTTCGCCCGAATTCACAGGCGGAGACACAGACACCGGAAGGCCCACTGACCTGGATTGCCTGAGTGTTTTTCGCACCACAATCGGCTAATACCTGCGCAAGGGTCACGCCGAAAGGATATTCGTACAATCCGGGGCGCTCGCAATCGCCCGATACGGACAGAATCTTGCTGCCACTGGAGGTGGCTGTGCCGATAGCCGAATACCAGGCACCGCCATGCAGTGAAATCAAACAGGTGGCGGCAAAGGTCTCGACGTTATTGACGACGGTGGGCTGATTTAAATAGCCGTGGGTGACCGGGAAGGGCGGACGATTGCGCGGTGTGCCGCGTTTGCCTTCCAGGGACTCGATCAGCGCCGATTCTTCGCCGCAGATATAGGCGCCAGCGCCCAGATGGATTTCGATGTCGAAGTTGAAACCGGGTACGCCCAGGATATCATTGCCCAGCAGATTCTGTCCGCGTCGATGCTGCAAGACTGCCTGCAAGTGAGGTAGCAGGTAACGGTATTCGCCCCGCAGATACAGAAAGCCCTTTTTTGCATCGATGATACGAGCGCATAGCGTCATGCCTTCGAACACACTGTCGGCATAGCCATTTAGCAGTACGCGATCCTTGAAGGTGCCAGGCTCGCCTTCATCAGCATTGCACACCACATAATGCTCGCCGCTGGCCTCACGGCATAATTCCCATTTTGAGCCGGTGGAAAATCCGGCACCGCCTCGCCCACGCAATTTGGAAGTCTTGATTTGAGCCAGGGTGTCGGATTCGCCGCGCTGCAACAGGGCGGCTAGCGCACTGCCCGACTTGAAATTGCTGTTCAGCAGGATGTCGCGGCGCCTGATGTTGTCCTCAATAGCAAAGAAGTTTGCAGGCCAGTTTAATACAGGCACCTGCTCGCGTATCAGTTCACATATGGCATCGATGCGATTCTGATCCAGATGGTTGATGGCGATATTGTTAACCAGCATTGCCGGACCCTGATCGCATAGCCCGGTACAGGAGGTGGTGTTGATGGAAACCAGCCCGTCCTCGGAAATTTTGCCAGGTTCCACCCACAATTGCGCGCACAGGCTTTGCATTAATTCGTGACTGCCCAGCATGCGGTCGGTGATGTTGTCCGAAAACAGCACGCGATATTTCCCTTGGGGTTTTAGATGTAAAAAGGAATAAAATCCGGCCACCCCTTCGATTTTGGAGCGGGGCAGGTTCAGCTTTATTTCCAGATAATCGATGGTGTTGGGATGAATATAGCCGTAATGTGCCTGTGCTTCGATGAGTATCTGTAGCAGGTCATGGGCATTGTGCCGGTGACGGACGAGTATCGCATCAAGATACTCGGCATGTGAGCCTGTTTGATTTACCATGAGTACGCCTTCAAGGGTGACTGTTGGGTTTTGTAGCTGCCTGTTCAATTGTACATCGGTGAAAATAATCAGGGAAGCAAGTCGCTATTGTTGTATTGTCATACAATAGCAACCTGAATAGTTTAATCTAACACATTGATTAACATTGGATAAGAATTTTCACGGCTTATTTTAAGGATTAGTTATGACAAAATCGTTGCGTTTGAATCTGATGGGCCTATTTTTTCTGCTGGTGCCCGTGATGGCTTTTGCCCATGTCGGGCATGGGATTGCCAGTGGCTGGCTGTACGGGTTTATGCATCCCCTGCTTGGTGTCGATCACCTTTGCGCGATGCTTGCAGTCGGGTTGTGGGCAAAGCAGATGGGTGGGCGCGCCGTGTACCTTGTGCCGTTGACTTTTGTGTCGGTGATGTTGCTGGGTGGATTGATCGGCATGAGCGGCTATCAGTTGCCGTATGTTGAAAACGGCATCATGGCTTCCTTGCTGGTGCTGGGCGTCTTGATTGCAGCAGCCATTCGGTTGCCACTTTATGCCAGCACGGGTCTTGTCGGTCTATTCGCGTTGTTTCACGGCGTAACCCATGGCGCCGAGATGCCGCGCGATGCAGGCGGCTTCGATTATGCGCTGGGCTTTGTGATGGCGACTTCGGTGTTACATCTGGCCGGTATCGGATTGGCCGGTGTGTTTACATTAACAGGGCGTTCAATGTGGTTGCGACTGGTCGGCGTGTCGATTGCGCTGTTCGGTAGTGCGCTGTTTCTGGCGGTGTAGTTTATGCATGAGTTGTCGCTGGCCGAGAGTGTGCTTGAAATCATCACCGAATCTGCACGTGAGCAGCATTTTCAGCGCGTGCGCAGCGTGGTGCTGGAAATAGGCCGCTTGTCGGCAGTCGAGCCTGATGCGATGCGTTTTTGTTTCGATGTAGTGATGTGCGGTACGCTGGCCGATGGCGCCAAACTTGAGATTATCGAAACGCCGGGCGAAGGAAGTTGCCTGGCCTGCAATGCGCAATTCGCAATGACTGAACAATATGGGCTGTGTCCTGACTGTGGTAGTCCTCGATTGCAGATCATTGCGGGTGACCGGATGCGGGTGAAGGATATGGCTGTCGAATAGGAGTGAATATGTGCGGAATTTGCGGATGTGGTGGTAAGGATGTGTTGATCGGCGGCAAGCCGCCGATTCCTCAGCGTATCAGTGGAAAGCTCGCGTTTCGTGCGCATGTCGCCGCGTCACCCATTGCAGATATGGTGCGGGATGATGCCCATGCACACACGGATACGCGTATCGTGCAGGTAGAACGCGATTTGCTGGAAAAAAACAATAACTATGCGGATATGAACCGCAACTATTTTGCCGCTCAGGGTATTTTCGTAATCAATCTGGTTTCCAGTCCGGGTTCAGGCAAGACCACGTTGCTGGTTAAAACCATCGCAGCCCTGAACGGCGAACTGCCGCTGGCGGTGATCGAAGGCGATCAGCAGACCGAAAATGATGCGGCACGCATCCGTGCTGCCGGTGCCCCTGCGATTCAGATCAACACCGGGCGTGGCTGTCATCTGGAAGCGCAGATGGTGGGTAGTGCAATGGAAAAGCTGGGCTTGATGCCGGATAGTTTGCTGCTGATCGAGAACGTCGGCAATCTGGTCTGTCCGTCCGGGTTCGATCTGGGTGAGGCGCACAAGGTCGTGATCCTGTCGGTGACCGAAGGCGAAGACAAGCCGCTCAAGTATCCGGATATGTTTCGCGCCGCCGATCTGATGTTGCTCAACAAATGCGATCTGTTACCCTATCTTGAATTCGACGCGGAGTTGGCCATTGCCTATGCGAAGCAGGTGAATCCTGATCTGCAGGTGATCCGTTTATCGGCCAGCAACGGTGAGGGAATGTCCGAATGGCTGGACTGGTTAAGAGTAGGTTGCCAAAAAGCTGCTGCAAAGCCGGAAGCGGTCGTTGGATAACATGATTCCCTTGCCTGTCGCTGGGCCGTCGGTACTGGCCTTAGGCGCAGGCCTTAAAAACACGGTTTGTGTGACCCTTGCAAACGGTGCGCAGGTCTCGGAACTCAACGGCGATCTGGATAGTGTTGAGGCCAGATTGCGGATGGAACAGCGCGCTTTGCAATTGCTCGGTAAATTGCGCCCTGAAATAGTTGTGCACGATATGCATCCGGATTTTTACAGCACGCAGTTTGCCCTGGCCTATGCAAAACAGCACGGTTTGCCGACGCTGGCCGTACAACATCACCATGCGCATATTGCGGCGATCTGTGCAGAGCATCATATAACGCATCCTGTACTGGGTTTGGCGCTCGATGGCGTGGGGCTGGGGTCGGATGGTGCGCCCTGGGGGGGCGAATTGTTGTGCGTGACGGGGGCGGATTTTCAGCGCATAGGGCATTTGGCACCGCTTGCCATGCCGGGTGGTGATAAGGCTGCAATCGAGCCGTGGCGTATGGCCGCCTCCGTGCTGCATAAATTGGGGCGCGGCGATGAAATTACGCGGCGTTTTTCCAATCAACCTGGTGCCGGAACCGTGGCTGCCATGCTCGAACGGGATTTGAATTGTCCGGCTACTTCCAGTATGGGTCGACTGTTCGATGCCGCTGCCGGTTTGCTGGGTATTTGCGACATACAGGCCTTCGAGGCGCAGGCGGCCATCGCGCTGGAAGAACTGGCGGTGCAGCATGGCCCGGTTGATTCTCTGGCGGATGGATTTTTCATCGGTTCGACGGGCGAGCTTGATTTCTCGATGTTGCTGGCCATTTTAGTCGATTGCAAGGATGCAGCTTATGGTGCAGCACTGTTTCACGCAACGCTGGCCGAGGGATTGATAGCGTGGGTTGAACGCGCAGCGCAGCAAAATAATCTTGAGTATGTCGCGCTAGGTGGCGGATGTTTTCATAATCTAGTATTGTCTGGCACACTGAAAGCAGGTTTGTCCCGTTGTGGGCTGAACGTGTTGAGCGCCCAACAGATGTTGCCCAATGACAGTAGCATTTCGCTGGGACAGGCCTGGATTGCACTGCAATATTTAAAGGAACGCCATGTGTCTTGCGATACCCGCCCGAATTGAAGAACTGACGAATTCTGGTAATGCCATTGTGAATCTGGGCGGCGTGCGTAAGGAAATCTCGCTGGCACTGGTGGATGACGCCGTGGTGGGTGACTATGTTATCGTGCATGTCGGTTTTGCCTTGCAAAAGCTGGATGAAGAGGAAGCTATACGCACGCTGGCCTTATTTGCCGAATTGAGTGCGATGAACGAGGGGTTGCCGTCATGAATGACGCACCCCTTCCGTCATGCCCGCTGGGGGTATGCCCGGTGTGTCCCGGCAGCGACGCTGCGACCCTTCCGCCATGCCCGCTGGGGGTATGTCCGGTGTGTCCCGGCAGCGACGCTGCGACCCTTCCGCCATGCCCGCTGGGGGTATGCCCGGTGTGTCCCGGCAGCTTCGCTGCCACCCTTCCGTCATGAAATATATAGACGAATTTCGCGACGGGAATCTGGCAAAAGTCATCTCGGCCAATATTGCAGCAGCGATTAACCCTGAGCGATGCTACCGGTTGATGGAATTCTGTGGCGGTCATACCCATGCGATTTCCCGCTATGGTCTGGCAGATTTATTGCCTGCCAGTGTGCGACTGATACACGGCCCCGGCTGTCCGGTGTGCGTGTTGCCGATTGGCCGTATCGATCAGGCGATTCGCCTGGCACGGGATCACGGGGTGATTTTATGTACCTACGCCGATACGATGCGGGTGCCGGCCTCGAACAAACTCACGCTGATGCGCGCAAAGGCGGCAGGCGCCGATGTGCGCATGATCTATTCGACCGAGGATGCGCTGAAAATCGCGCGGGAACATCCTGATCGGCAGGTGGTTTTTTTGGCCATCGGCTTTGAAACGACCACGCCGCCCACGGCGGTGGCGATCAAACAGGCCGCTTTCGGCGGCATAAAAAACTTCTCCATTCTGTGCAATCATGTACTGACGCCGGCGGCGATGCATGCGATTTTGCACGTGCCGGGCGGGGTAATGCTGGACGGTTTTATCGGCCCGGCTCACGTTTCCTGTGTGATTGGCAGCAGGCCATACGAAATATTTCCAAGCAATTACCAGACGCCGGTGGTGATCGCAGGATTCGAGCCGCTGGATGTGATGCAGGCGATACTGATGCTGATTCGCCAGATCAACCAAGGACGCGCCGAGGTCGAAAACGAATTTACGCGGGCGGTGACCCGGGAGGGTAACCGGAAGGCGCAGGCGCTGGTGTACGATGTATTCGAATTGCGCGATACATTCGAGTGGCGCGGACTGGGAACCGTACCGTCCAGCGCACTGAAGTTGCGCGCCGAATATGCCGAATTCGATGCTGAGTTACGTTTTGCTGTGCCCTATGCGCCGGTTCCCGATCACAAGGCATGCGAATGCGCCGCCATTTTGCGCGGCGAAAAGCGGCCCGATCAGTGCAAGATTTTTGGCACTGTATGTACACCGGCCAACCCGATAGGCTCGTGTATGGTGTCCAGTGAGGGCGCCTGCGCTGCGCATTACAGCTATGGACGTTTTCGGGAGGGCGCGTGATGGCGTTTTACAAACTTGATTTTGTGCATGGCAGGGTTGAAATGTCTCATGGTGCGGGTGGACGTGCGATGGCGCAACTGATTAATGAATTGTTTGCCGATGCTTTTGATAACCCTTATCTTGCCGAGGGCAACGATGGCGCGCTGCTGCCGGCAGTAGCCGGGCGCATGGTGATGTCCACCGACGCTCATGTGGTCTCACCCCTGTTTTTTCCAGGCGGCGACATCGGTTGTTTGTCGGTGCACGGCACGATCAATGATGTGGCGATGATGGGTGCGAAACCTTTGTATCTGTCGGCGGCTTTTATTCTGGAAGAGGGTCTTTTACTCTGTGATCTTAAACGCATCGTGCTATCCATGGCGCGTGCATCAAGGGAAGCAGGGGTGCCCATCGTCACGGGTGACACCAAGGTCGTGGAGCAGGGCAAGGGGGACGGGGTTTATATCACCACAGCAGGTTTTGGCGTGCTGCCGGACGGGATCACCTTGTCGGGCAATCAGGCGATGCCTGGCGATGTTATTTTGCTGTCCGGCACGATCGGCGATCACGGTATGGCGATCTTGTCGCAAAGGGCGGGCCTGGGCTTTGATGCGCCCATCGTGTCCGACACGGCAGCATTGCATGGTCTGGTGGCTGAAATGTTGTGTCGCGGTTTGCGCGTACTGCGTGATCCAACAAGAGGGGGGCTTGCGACCACGCTTAACGAGATTGCCGCACAATCCGGTGTGGGCATGCTGTTGCAGGAGGCGGCGATTCCGGTCAATCAATCCGTGCAAGCGGCATGCGAATTTCTCGGGCTTGATCCCTTATATGTTGCCAATGAAGGAAAACTGGTTGCCATCTGCGCACCTGAATACGCCGAGCAACTGCTGGCCGTGATGCGCGCGCATCCGCTTGGATGTCAAGCAGCCATCATCGGTGAAGTACAGGCCGATGTACATTGTTTTGTGCAGATGACGACCCGGCTGGGTGGTCGCCGTATTGTCGATCATCTGGCGGGCGAGCAATTGCCGAGGATTTGTTAAGCCTGCCGATAGCCGGATTCAGTATCGTTTTAGCATGGGGTCGTGGCCGATTTTGGTCTTGATACTGCTCGCGGCGCGTTTTGCTTCATCCGGATTGCGATAGGGGCCAACGTGAACGCGTATCCAGCCATTTTGGCTGAATATATGGTAAGGCTTGCCAATGTCGCCCAGTTTTGATCGAACTTCTTGCAGGAAATTTTCCGCCTGGCTATTCGATTTGAATGCGCCAAGTTGCAGATAAATCTGTCCCTCATCGGATGCCGTGACAGATTGAGTGTTGGGTTTGGGCAGATGCTGTACGGCAGTTGGGTCGCCCGCTATATTTTCAGCGGTAGGGTGAGTATCTTGGGTGGATTGTACTCTGGCAGGTTCTGTATCGTGACTGCGGTCTGCGCGGGCGATTTGTTCATCGGTAAGCTGTTTGGCTAAATACGCTTGCAGGGATTTCGCCATTTCGTGGCCTTGTGCGGCGGAAAGTGTCGCCCAATGGTAGGCTGCGACGGGATCTTTTGCTACGCCCTGGCCATTGGCGTACATAACGCCAAGATTGAATTGCGCCTGCGCTTCACCCTGATTGGCTGCCATGCGTATCCATTTTGCGGCTTCCGCATCGTTCCGGAATATGCCCTCGCCCGTTGCATAGGCTACGCCCAGATTGAGTTGCGCCAGCGCCAGTCCGCGATCGGCAGCCAGACGGTACCATCCCACCGCTTCCTTGCTGCTTTGTCCCACACCCTGACCGGTGGCATACATCATCCCCAGATTGAATTGCGCCTGTGCCTGTCCGTGGCGGGCAGAGAGACGGAATAATTTTGCCGCTTCACTGTAATCCTGCGCCACGCCCTGGCCTTTGTAGTAAAGGCCGCCCAAGTTCAACTGGGCATCTGCATTGCCTTTATCTGCCTGAGTGCGAAGTTCGCGCACAGACTGGGGCAAATCGGATGTGGCTGACAGGTCATTTTCAAAGTCTGCCCAAGCTGTGTAAGGCAAGATCGTCAGTAGTATAAGAAATACTGTTTTGAACATGATAGGGTGATTCCCTGAAGATACAAGAATACTTGCATGATAATAAATATGGTGAAGTGCAACAAGCAAGCTGCTCACTGATCGCATATTATTCGTACCTATCAAACCATCCTTTCTGTTTAACCGGACAATATGACGATATTTAATCTGAATCCTGACGAATTACGCCTGACCATCCAGAGCGATGCGCTTGGCTTTGCAGATACTGCCGAGCTGTTGCAACACCCACTACCCTGGATTGGTCAAGAGCGGGCGGAAAGGGCTGCCTGGTTCGGACTTTCGATGGAACAACCCGATTACAACCTGTTTGTGTTGGGCGAAGTGGGGAGCGGTCGCTCGTCCTTGCTCAAACAGGCAATGAAGCGTGCGGCGGAAAGTAAAAAACCGTCCTCAGACTTGTGTTATGTGCATAATTTTGATGCGCCCGAACGACCGTGTGCATTGAGTCTGCCTGCGGGGCAGGGGCGGGTATTGAGACAGGCGATGGTCGCGTTCGGCAAGGTTGTGCAATCCGAAATTTCGCAGCGGATGAATGGTCCGGATTTCAAGGTTGAGGCCGAGCGCATAGAAAAAAACTACAAGCGCGAGGAGGCTGCCGCTTATGCCGTGCTTGATGCGTATGCCGAAGCGCGGCACTTTACCCTGCATCGTGAGTCCGGGCATCTGGTTTTTACGCTGATGGGTGCAAAAAAACATGCGCTCACCGAAAACGAGATGTTGGCATTATCCAAGGAGCGCCGTGCCGAAATCGATGTGGCCGAGCAGGAAGTGCGTGTGGAAATTACCAGTTTTCTGGGCAAGACGCGTCCAATGGAGCGACAAAAGGTGGATGCGTTGGTCGTATTGAAGCG
Organism: uncultured beta proteobacterium; assembly: GCA_963784505.1. Lineage (GTDB taxonomy): Bacteria > Pseudomonadota > Gammaproteobacteria > Burkholderiales > Gallionellaceae > Gallionella. The sequence continues at coordinate 29,439 of CAWASY010000038.1, forward strand.
GCAAACGGTGAAGCCGCTGCTTGATGCACAATTACAGAAAATACGCGATTTATTAAGTACGCAGAGCACCAAGACACCCAAATTGAGTGACTATCTGGAGTCGGTTGCTAAGGATGTACTCGACAATGTCGAGTTGTTCGTAGCGAACGATGATGACGATGAGGGGCAGCGTGAAGGCCTAGGCAGGGTGCTGTCCCGTTATCGGGTCAATCTGGTGGTGGACAATGACGGTGTGCAGGGTGCGCCGGTGATTATCGAGGATAATCCGCTGTTCCGCTCATTGTTCGGCAGCATCGAATATCACTCCGAAAATGAGGTGCTGGTCACCGATTTTTGCCGAATTCGTGCCGGCAGTCTGCTCAAGGCGCATGGCGGCTATCTGATGCTGCATCTGCGCGATTTGCTGGTTGACGGCCTGGTGTGGGAAAAATTGCGGCGATTCCTGCGCAACGGAGCGTTGCAGATAGAAGAGCCTGGTACTGCCTTTGCACCGATCGCGGCGGTATCGCTGGAGCCTGAAGCCGTTGAGGTGGACGTGAAGATCATCCTGATCGGCTCGCGTGAACAGTATTATGAGTTGCAGGAACAGGATCCGGAATTCTCGCGTCACTTCAGGGTAAAGGTCGATTTTGCCGAAAGTTTTCTGAGTAATGACGCGACCCGGCGGTCATTTGCCATTTTTGTCGCGCACACTTGCCAGGATCTGGGTTTACTGCATTTTTCTCCTGCTGCGGTTGCCCGATTGCTGGAACAGACGCATCGTGATGTAGAGGATCAATCCCGTCAGAGTGCCATTTTTGCGCGCAGCGAGGCATTGGTGATGGAAAGTGCGGCGCTTTGTCATGAACGCGCAGGCCTGCTGGTCGACGCCGTTGATGTGGATGCGGCACTTGCTGCATATACCCTGCGCCATGATTACCCGGCGCAGTGTTTGCAGGAGTCGATTGCCGAAGGAGAGATGCTCATTGCGGTACATGGAGAAAAAATCGGACAGGTGAACGGATTAACGGTGGTGGAGACAGGAGATTTTTGTTTTGGCTATCCTGTTCGCCTAACTGCACGTACCTTTGCAGGCAACGATGGCTTGCTCAACATTGAGCGCGAGGTGGAAATGTCCGGCCCTATTCACGACAAGGGGGTACTCATTTTGCACAACTATTTGTCAGCGCTGTTCGGGCATATTGCACCGTTAGCACTGAGCGCTTCCATCGTATTCGAACAGGAATATCACGGTGTCGAAGGTGATTCAGCATCCTGCGCCGAGCTTTATGCGTTGCTCTCGTCACTGTCTGGTTTGCCGTTGAAACAGGGTGTCGCTGTGACTGGTGCGGTCAATCAGCACGGTGAAGTGCTGCCGGTGGGGGGAATCAACGAAAAAATTGAAGGCTACTTCCGGATATGCGAAAGGATGGGGCTAAACGGCAGTCAAGGGGTGCTGATTCCTTCGCGCAATCGTCGTCATCTGATGCTCAATCAGCAGGTGGTCAAGGCGGTTGAACAGGGCCTGTTTCACATTCATGCGGTGGATCATGTTTGTGAAGGCATGCTGCTGCTGCTGGGGCAAAGGGCAGGTGAGGCTGACGGTGAGGGCGCGTATCCGCATGGCAGCGTACTGGGGCGTGCTCAGAGAACATTGCAGTCATATCGCCGTGCCTGTCTGGCTTCCGAACATCCGAAAGCAGGACGTAAGCAGCTGCGCTAGTGCACGTTGTGCCTTAGCGTGAATTGGTAGTGTCAGTGATATTTGTCACAGAAAAACAGGAATTTATTGCTAGTATGATTCTGGTCACCCATGAGTGATTTTTCGGTCAACCAATAAGGAGTTTATGATGAACAGGAAAATGATACTTTCAGGAATGGTAGTTGCGCTGTTTTGTTCTGCGGATTGGGCTGTTGCGGCTGACGCCGCAGTTGCTCAGGATCGGGTGCAGGGTCGTGCGCAGGTACAGGAGAAGCAGACGGTGGGTCGCAGGATCATGACCGATGAGGAACGTAACGAGCAACGTAGCAATATGCGTAGTGCCAAAACGGCAGAACAACGTGAGCAGATGCGCACCGAACATCACGAAAAGATGAAGCAGCGTGCTCAGGAGCAAGGTCGCAGCCTGCCCGATAAACCACCTTCTGGCGGAATGGGGGGCGGGTCTGGTATGGGCAGTGGGCAGGGGGGTGGAATGGGCGGCGGTCAAGGAATGGGTGGTGGAATGGGCAGTGGGCAGGGTGGTGGGCGAGGCGGACGTTAGTCTTCAATCAACGCGGTTTATATGACATATTAAAGATTTTTGATGTTATTTCAAAGCCCACCTGAAATCAGGTGGGCTTTTTTCGGGAAGAGCCAATTGAAAAATTCTGATGAAGTCTGCTTTCCGTTCGTCAGTTATTTACTGCCTTTCGTCGGTTTAAATATGCCATCTATCCAGATTTTTTCCTTACGATGAACGGGCTTGAACATTGTTGGCGTTATGGGTAAATTGCTTAACAGCCTGGGTCGAAAAATAGCCGCTAACAGTGAAGTTGCCCTGTGAATTTTGCGCTTGGGGACGCAGAGTTTTTGCTTAACGGGGGGAGAGGAAGTGAATTCGAATTTTTCAAAATGCATCTTTTTTATGAATGGTCATCTCGTTTTTGCACGTATTGAGGTACCCGTTCAGGTGTGCGATATTTTCTATCGGCAAGTTTGCATCGTGTCGATATCATGAGCGGCTTTGATATGCTAACCGGGTTTTTGGACCGTTCTGGTTGTTTGCAAACTGCCGACAGGCTGGCATCTGCTGCGAGTTGCTGTGCACGTTCCTTTGCTGTCATCTGGGTTGATCTTGACCGTTTCAGGAAAATCAACGAATCGTTTGGGCATCATGGGGGTGACGAAATTATCAGGAATCTGGCGGTGCGATTCCGTAACCGTGTGAGTGGGCGGGCAGAAATAGCACGTGTGGGCGGGGACGAATTTGTGTTTCTGGTGCCCAATTGTGATCGTGCTCAGGCAGAACAATTTTCCCGTGAGTTGGCAAGCACGGTGGAAGAACTCATTCCCATCAGTAATTTGACCTTGTGCCCAACCGCCAGTATTGGTATCGCCATCCACGATTCCGAAGAAAATTCCCTCGATTTGCTCGAACGTGCGGATCGGGCCATGTTTGCAGCCAAAGCGCGGGGCGGTCACAGTATAGTTTGCTCAGGTGAAGAATCTATCCCCGGACGTTTGGGTATTTCCCTTGCACGAGAAGAGCTTTCGATAGAAAGTACATTGCATGTTGCACTTGAAACGGGCGGTTTGTCTTTGCATTACCAGCCCATCATACTTGCGAATGGAAAGGTTGAAGCAGTCGAGGCCTTGATGCGTTGCAATGTGAATGGCGAAAACCTGCCGCCCGGAAAGTTCATCCCGGTTGCGGAGAAAACGGGCCTAGTGATTCGTTTGGGGGAATGGAGTCTGTTGCAGGGTGCGTTACAGGCACGTGCATTACAGGATGCAGGTTATTCTACCAAGGTTGCCATCAATGTCTCGCGCGCTCAACTGCTTTCACCAAAATTCACTCAGGCGCTACATGCTGCCCTGATTTGTTCGAACGTCAAGCCGGAACTGGTTGAACTGGAATTGACCGAATCACTTTTTATGGACATTTCGGATACGGTGCAAATGAATTTGAAAAATGCGCTGACTACGGGCGTCGCCTTGTCTATTGATGATTTTGGCACTGGCTATTCTTGTCTTGCCAACCTGAAGGATATTCCGGCTAAGAAAATCAAGCTGGATCGCGCATTTGTCACTGTACTGCCAGAGGATAAGCGTGCGCTAGCAGTGGTCAAGGCCATGACCCAACTGGGGCATGAATTGGGTATGGTGGTGGTAGCTGAAGGCTGCGAGCGAGCAGAGGAGATTGACGCATTGCTCAATGTGGGTGTCGATGCCATACAGGGTTATTTTTATGCCAAGCCCATGCCTGAAGCCGCGCTTCTTGATTGGCTGCAAACAAGGAGCGGGAAATGAACGACAATTTTCATGCAGTTCCATCTGCAATTGGTAACCTGATTGAGCGCTCGATACTCGATGTAGGTATTCCTCCCTGTCCGATTATATTGGATCGTTTTATGAGCGAGATGCGCCGGGATGAGCCTGACTTTTCCCGTCTTGCAAATATCATCGGCACTGATGTCGGTCTTTCGGCAGGGCTGATTAAAACTGCAAATTCACCTTTTTTTGGCATGCGGCAGCGGGTGCGTTCGGTGAACGAAGCGCTCACGATACTGGGGTTGAAGACGACCAGCAAGGTGGTGGCAGGGCTCATTCTGAGCAAGGCATTTCCTAATGTATCCAATCTCGAACGATTCTGGGATGCTTCGGCGCGCATCGCAGATTTATCAGGCTGGCTGGCACGGCATCTTGGAATTGCCGGCTTACAGGCAGAGGATGCTCACACTTTCGGGTTGTTTCGGGACTGTGGAATTCCAGTGTTATTGGGGTATTTTCCGCAATACGAAGCGCTGTTACTACGCGCGAATTGTGATGCTGTTCACTGTTTTACTGGGATTGAAAATGCCGAGCTGTCAACCAATCATGCCATGGTGGGATGCATGTTAGCGCAAAGCTGGTGGTTGCCGGAGGAAATCTGTCTGGCTATCCGTAATCACCATGATTTGGAGGTGCTTGAGTCTGCCAGTTCACAATTGCCCATATTGAGTCGTAAGCTGATTGCAACGGCGCAGCTTGCGGAACATCTCGTGCAGCAACAGCACGGACTTAGCATGACGCAGGAATGGTCCAAGCTAGGTGCGGTCTGCCTGAAAATTTTGGATATGGATGAAGGGTTACTGGATGAACTGTACGCTGAAGCGGCGAATATATCGTTTACATAGCGAGTCGTCGCGCCATTGAAGAAGATAGTTTCAATGTATGGATGCTGTTAGAAAAAGCTTTCTAAGTCATTAGCTATTATCGATTCGGTTTCGATGAATGTATCCAGATTGCCGCTACGGCGGCAGGAATGCAAAATATCCTACAGCGCGAAACCAGACGCCTTCAATGCTTCAAGACGTATTTCATAGGTGGCATTCGGATCTGGGTCAACGAGTTTGCCGATAATTTGCCAGAATGCATTGTGGGGGTGGGCGTAATATTGGTACGTCAATCGGTGTGCATTTTTGCTTCAGTCTCTTCATCTTCGTCCTTCAAAAGCCCCGTTATTTTACCTCACCCGTGGAAGGAGATTTTGCGGGGAGGCTCGGGCAATCAATCGCACTGACAATCACTTGCGCAGGCTCTCAATCCCCGATAAGCTGTCGTCGTGTTAACCTGCATGACAAGGAAAATATGATGGAAAAGAAAATAGTTGAGGTTGAATTAGTGGCATGTGACGTCTGTCTTAAGGAAGTGCCAATTTCCGAGGCTCATATTCCTGAGGCTGTTGATTACATGGCGCATTTTTGCGGCTTGGCGTGCTATCAAAAATGGCAGCAAACACAGCCGCAGGACAAGGTGGAATAACGGCCTGTTATCACCGGCGGCAGGGTTATTTCACAGGTTCCGCTGGATTCATGCCCGGTGGCATGTTGCCTTGCATATCCTGTCTGAATTGTTTGCGTTCTTCAGGCGACATCTTTTCAAAACGCTCGCGCATTTCGTGGCGGCGTTCTGCACGTTCCTCTGGAGGCATGCTTTTCCAGTGCTCCTGCATTCTTGCGCGCATCTGTGACCTTTCTTCAGGCGACATACTTTCGAAGCGTTCGCGCATTTCACGGCGGCGTTCTGCGCGTTGTTCGGGTGTCATGCTGTCCCATTCGCGGCGCATCTCCTCATGACGTCTGGCGCGCTCCTCGGGCGGCATTTTTTCGATATATTCGCGCATCTGGCGACGGCGCTCTGCACGCTGTTCGGGTGTGAGTGCATCCATTTCACGATGCATGGCCTGACGCTCCTGAAAACGTGCTTCGGGTGTCATGGTTTTCATTCTGTCCATATGTTCCTGGATGCTGATGGGGGCAGCAGACTCCGCAGCCTGTAAATTCAGACTGAACAGCGTGAAGCAAAATGTTGCGATAAGTTTTCTGGTGTTCATTTAAGTCTCCTCAAGACAATTTTGGCATCAGGCCGCTCGGGCTGGAGTGTAGAATAGATTTTATATGTAAATGGAGTGTGTATTCCGTTATTTATATTGTAACAAGTTGTTCGGATGGGCAGAATCAGAAACATTTCCTTACCCTTGTCAGCTGCAACATCTATATCATAGGGGCATGACAAATACTCAACGCATACTGATTATTGACGATGACGCGAGGCTGCGCGAATTGCTGCTGCGTTATTTGGGTGAACAAGGGTTTAGTGTCAAGGCGGTGAAGGATGGTCTTGAGCTGGACAAGGCATTGTTGATCAATCACTACGCCCTGCTGATACTGGATTTAATGTTGCCGGGTGAGGACGGACTGGCGATTTTACGCCGCCTGCGCGCGACAGGCGAGGAGGTGCCGGTGATCCTGTTAACGGCAAAGGGGGACGAGATAGACCGCATCGTCGGTCTGGAAATGGGCGCGGATGATTACCTGCCCAAGCCTTTTAATCCGCGCGAGCTGGTTGCGCGGATTCATGCGGTGCTGCGTCGCAAGCGCACTCAGACAATAGGCGCACCCGACAGCGAAGAGAAAACCTTCCATTTTGGCAATTGCGAATTGAATCTTGCAACCCGCGTGTTGAATAAAAATGGCGTCCAGATTATGCTGACGACGGGAGAATTTGCCTTGCTCAAAGCGCTGGTGACCCATCCACGTCATCCCTTGTCACGTGACAAGTTGATGGAGCTGGCGCGCGGCAGGGATCATGATCCGTTCGATCGGGCAATTGATGTGCAGGTATCCCGTCTGCGCAAACTGGTCGAGCCGACCCCTGCCAAACCCCGCTTCATCCAGACGGTATGGGGACACGGCTATGTGTTCGTGCCAGAGGGTATCCCCTGTAAAGATGAAACTACTGCCTGATACGCTACTGGCGCGCGCCTTTTTGCTGATTGTGGTGCTGATCGTGCTGTCGCTGGCCGCCTCCTTTGCCACGATACGCCACGCAGAACTTGAGCCGCAAAGCCGCAAGCTTGCGCAACTGGTTGTTTCTGTCGTTAATCTTACTCGTGCCGCGATCCTGTCTGCAGCGCCCGAATGGCGCGGTGCGTTGCTTGCCGAACTGGCCGATGCTGAAGGGTTGCGTGTGCATCTTGCCGAACCGGATGATGTGCTGCAGCCTTTGCCGGAACGGGCGCAGGAGATGCAGATGATGGTGGAAATGGTGCGTAAAAAGCTCGGCAGCGATACCCGTTTTGCGTTGCAACGCAATGGGATAAAAGCGTTGTGGGTGAGTTTTTTTATTGGCACTGACGAGTTTTGGGTTGCCTTGCCGCATGAACGTATTGAACACCGTTTTTCGCAGGTATTGTTAGTCGGTGGCGGGATAGTATTGTTGATGGCGCTGTTGGGTGCTTATTTTATTGCGCGGCAGGTGCTGCATCCGTTGAAGCGGCTGGTGCTGGCCGCAGGTCAGGTGGGACAGGGCGAAGTTCCGCTGAAATTGTCCGAACAGGGGGCGATGGAAGTGGTCGCCGTATCGCGCGCTTTCAACCAGATGTCTGCCGATCTGGCCTCCAATGAACGTGAGCGGGCGCTGGTGCTGGCGGGTATCTCGCATGATCTGCGCACACCGTTGGCAAGGATACGTCTGGCCGCCGAAATGAGTGCGGACGAGTTGCTGTGCGAGGGTTTGATCGCGGATGTGGCGCAGATGGATGCAGTGATACGCCAGTTTCTCGATTATGCACGATTAGATGAAGCCGAAACGGCCGTGATGGCGGATGTTCAGGGGCTGGTGCGTGACGTGGCACAGCGTTTTTCATCGTCGGCGACCATCCGTCTTGAATTGGACACGATGCCAGCAATATCTGTCAGAGCACTGTTGCTTGGCCGCGCACTCGCCAATTTGCTGGATAATGCCATCAAGTATGGCGGAGGGGACATTACCGTGCGTCTTTATCAACAGGCGGATCAAATGGTGCTGGCGGTCATGGACAGGGGGGTGGGCATTCCTGTTGAACAACGCGAATCCATCAAACGACCCTTTGTCCGACTGGAGGATGCCCGCAGCAATGCAAGTGGATCGGGGTTGGGACTGGCCATTGTTGAACGCGCTGCACGCCTGCATCATGGTGCGTTCGATCTGGAAGGACGTATCGGTGGCGGACTGGTCGCGAAGCTGGTATTGCCAATACGTTGAATTCGCACAGGATTAGTCGTGTAGGTCGGTAAAAAATGCCACCGCTTCTGCTTCCACGCGGGTGCGCTTCATCGGCGGCAGGCTTTGCCAGATGCGTTTGCCATATTGTTTGGTGATCAGGCGCGGATCGCAGATCATCAGCACGCCTCGGTCATTCTCGTCGCGGATCAGGCGTCCGGCGCCCTGTTTGAGCGTGATGATGGCGCGCGGTAGCTGGTATTCCATAAAGGCGTTGCGGCCCTGTTTGGTGATCTGTGCGATGCGTGCGGCCAGTACCGGATCGTCCGGCGGAGCGAAGGGTAGTTTGTCGATGATGACCAGAGACAAGGCTTCGCCTCTGACGTCCACCCCTTCCCAGAACGACTGACTGCCCAACAGTACCGCGTTGCCGTGTTCGCGAAAGCGCTCCAGCAGTTCGTTGCGCGAGCCCGTGCCCTGCAACAGCAGAGGGTAAGTCCAGCCGCGACGATCGAATTCAGCCTGTAGGATATCGTATGCCGTTTGCATCGCACGCAAACTGGTAAACAGCAAAAAGGCACGGCCACGGCTCGCTTCGAGCATGGGTAGCGCAGCCTGAACGACGCCCTCGGTATAACCTTCGCTGTTCGGTTCCGGCAAGCCCGTTGGCACATACAGCAGGGCCTGTTTTTCATAATCGAACGGGCTGTCCCAGCAGGCAGTTTTGGCACTGAGCAGTCCCATCTCGCCCTGATAGTGCGAAAAATCCTGTTTTACGGCCAGTGTCGCCGAGGTGAATATCCAGGCGCGTGCATTGCTTTCGATCTGTTTTTGAAATATTTCGGCAATCGATAAGGGGGTGGAATTGAGTTGCAGCGAGTGATGGAACACCTCCAGCCAGCGTACCTTGTCAGGTACATCGCCCGCCTGCCATTGTTTTAATTGCAGCAGATGTGACTGAGCGCGTTGCCAGCAATTCTCCAGCCCCTCAGAACGTTCAGCCTGTTGTTCCAGCATGCCGCCCAGTTGTGCGAGTTTTTCGCTCAATATATTGAGCGCAGGGGTAAATTCCCTGAAACTCTCCGTCGCCACCGCAGGCATGCGGCCTTCCTTCTTGAACACCAGTCGCAGATCGCGCGCGGCCTTGTCCAGTTCATCGCATGCCTTGGGAAGGGGGGCAAAATCCTTCGCTGAAGTCAACGCCTCGATGCGGCTATCCTGTGCCAGATCCAGCAGCTGTGTGGTGGACATGTTTTCGCCGAAAAACAGGCTGGCAGTTTCGGGCAACTGGTGTGCCTCGTCGAAGATTACCGTGTTGCAGGCAGGCAACAGTTCCGCCACCCCTTCGTCGCGCAGCATCACATCGGCAAAGAACAGATGGTGGTTAACTACCACGATGTCGGCCTTCATTGCCTCGCTTCTGGCATGCAGCACAAAGCATTCCTTGTGATTCGGACATTCCTGTCCCAGACAGTTGTCGCGTGTCGATGTGACCTGCAGCCAGATCGGTGCATTTTCAGGCACATCGGCGACAAAACTCTTGTCGCCCGTGTGGGTGATTTTGGCGTATTTTTTGATCCTGCCCAGATGTTTGATGTCTTCGCGGTTGGCGAAACGTCCGTCGTGTAGCGTGCGTTCCAGATGATAGTGGCAGATGTAGTTGGCTCGACCCTTGAGTAGCGCGATGGAGACGGGTGCGTTAAGTGCATCGCGCACCATCGGCAGATCCTTCTGGAAGAGTTGATCCTGCAAATTTTTGGTGCCGGTCGAAATGATCACCTTGCCGCCGCCCAGTAATGCAGGCACCAGGTAGGCGAAGGTTTTGCCGGTTCCCGTTCCGGCTTCCGCAACCAGTATGGCGTTGCCCTTGATCGCCTGTGCAACTGCCAGGGCCATTTCACGCTGTTGTTCGCGCGGGCGGAACGAGGATACGGCTGTGGTCAGCGGGCTTAGGTCGGAAAAAAAACGGGCAACTTCGTCATGGGGAGCATCGCGCAGCGATACCTTTGTCCTTTCCCCTTCGGAGAGGGGGGAAGTTGGAAAGGTGGAAACGGTCACGGTTTTTTTTGTCATGAGGTAAGTTCTCTCACGTGACCGTTTGGCACGATAGAAATAAGTGATTGGGTTTGCGGGCTGCTGCAGCAATTTTACGCGACTGACGGAACTTGGGGTGAAGATTCAACGAAACAGTAGGCATTATGAAAGATACAGCCGCCTCTGGACGGCTGAATTTTGAAGCGAACGGATTCATGAATAAAGTGTGCCGAATCAAGAATGGCATTATCGGTGGCAAAAGAGAATAAATCAGCGTCTCGCTATTTAGTCAGTTGGAGGCGTGAGTGGCGAGCATTGCGATTGTGCGGTATTGTTGGCGATATTCTTGGAGAGCGCATGGCTAAGGCAAAAACGATTTATTCCTGTACCGAATGTGGCGGGCAGACGGCAAAGTGGCAGGGGCAGTGTCCGCATTGCATGGAGTGGAATACGCTGGTCGAATCAGTGGCAGAGCCTGTGGTCAAGGGCGTCAACCGTTTTTCCGCACTGGCGGCGAGCGGCAAAGTGCAGATGTTGTCGGATGTGGCTGCCGAAGAAATGCCGCGCATCCCGACTGGCATTGCTGAATTCGATCGGGTACTGGGCGGCGGTCTGGTGTCGGGTGCGGTGGTACTGATCGGTGGCGATCCGGGTATCGGGAAATCCACGCTGCTGTTGCAAGTGCTGGCAAATTTGTCCGCTGCACAGAATACCTTATATGTCAGTGGTGAGGAATCTGCGCAGCAGATTGCGTTACGCGCCAAACGCCTCGCGCTGGATGCGCGCAGTTTACGTTTGTTGCCGGAAATACAGCTGGAAAAAATACAGGCGACCATCGCGCACGACAAGCCTGATGTAGTGGTGATTGATTCGATCCAGACCGTGTATTCCGAACAACTCACCTCGGCGCCGGGTTCGGTCGCCCAGGTGCGTGAATGCGCAGCGCAATTGACCCGCATTGCCAAGAGTCAGAATATCACCATCATTCTGGTGGGGCACGTCACCAAGGAAGGCGCACTGGCGGGTCCGCGTGTACTGGAACACATCGTTGATACGGTGCTGTATTTCGAGGGCGATACCCATTCGAGCTTTCGCCTGATCCGTGCGTTCAAAAACCGCTTTGGTGCGGTGAATGAGCTGGGGGTGTTCGCGATGACAGAGCGGGGGCTGCGTGAAGTGAGCAATCCATCGGCGATGTTTCTGTCGCAACATGGACAACAGGTCGCCGGTTCCTGCGTGATGGTCACGCAGGAAGGCACGCGACCCTTATTGGTGGAAATACAAGCCTTGCTTGATGAGGCGCATAGCCCGAACGTGAAACGGCTTTCGTTAGGTCTGGAGCAGAACCGGCTGGCGATGTTGCTGGCGGTCTTGCATCGCCATGCGGGCATCGCCTGTTTCGATCAGGACGTGTTCATCAATGCGGTGGGCGGTGTGAAAATCACCGAGCCTGGCGCTGATCTTGCGGTCATCCTGGCGATGGTGTCTTCCTTGCGCAACAAGCCTTTACCGGAAAAGCTGGTGGTATTCGGTGAGGTCGGGCTGGCAGGCGAAGTGCGCCCCGTGCAGCGCGGTCAGGAGAGATTGCGCGAAGCAGCCAAGCTGGGTTTTACCCAGGCCATCATTCCGAAGTCCAATGCACCCAAGCACCCGATCGAAGGCATGGAGATTTTTGCAGTGGAGCGGGTCGAGCAGGCAGTAGAGCGGATGCGCTAGGGGGTGGAAAAGCTGGTCGTCCTTTAGTTTCGGCATAGCCTGCGCTTTGCCTCACTGCAACTTCGTTGTCTTTGCACACAACAGCTTGAGGCGTAGCCCCTTTATGATAATCAAACCCGCTGTTGGGTATTGTGCTTGACGCGCTTTAAGTTCATGCGCGATTCGCGACTTAAAATACCATCAGGCGTTGCACTTCAAACTTGAATCCGCGAAAGTTCCGAACCGGTAGAAATGCGGTTTGCGTTAATTGCGTTATTTCCCCGGGTCGTGTTGTGCTGTTTGCCATCTCGCGTTAAAGTGATGACAAATAATAATCAGAGGGGGGGCGATGCTGTCATTAACCATATTGGGCGCACTGGTTGTGTTCACGCTGCTTGGGTTTTTTCGTGCCAAAGTGACCAGCTGGGTGTTGGCGATTATGGTGATCGTGCCTGTCGTCGCCATACAGGCTCGCCTGTCCGATACTGTCCTGCAACTGGTCTATTTTCTGCTTTTTTCTGTCATTGCATTATTTGGCATCCCTTTTCTTCGTCGCCATCTGGTTGCCGCCGCCGCTTTGAAATTTTTCCGCAGGATACTGCCCCCGATTTCAGCCACTGAACAGGAAGCGATCGACGCGGGAACCGTTTGGTGGGATGGGGAATTGTTCGGTGGTCATCCTGATTGGGATAAGCTGCTGGCGTATCCGAAGTGTGCACTCAATGATGTGGAACAGGCCTTCCTGGATAATGAAGTTGAGCAATTGTGCGCCATGCTGGACGATTGGGAGATCACGCATAAGCTGGCCGATTTGCCGCCAGAAGTATGGAAGTATCTCAAGGATAACGGTTTTTTCGGCATGATTATTCCAAAGGAATATGGTGGGCTGGCGTTTTCGGCACAAGCGCATTCTGCCGTGATCAGCAAGATTGCATCGCGCAGTGGCTCGGCAGCGGTGACCGTGATGGTGCCCAATTCCTTGGGGCCTGCCGAGTTGCTGTTGCACTATGGCACGGATGAGCAGAAAGTTAAATATTTGCGCCGCCTGGCAAGAGGTCAGGAAGTGCCGTGTTTCGCCCTGACAGGACCCTTTGCCGGATCGGACGCGGGTGCGATTCCCGATTACGGTATTGTTTGTAAGGGCGAATTCACTGGTAAATCCGTGCTGGGCATCCGGCTGAACTGGGAAAAGCGCTATATTACGCTCGCTCCTGCCGCCACGTTACTGGGCTTGGCATTTAAGCTTTACGATCCCGATCAATTGTTGGGTACGGAAGTCAGTCGGGGTATCACGCTGGCACTGATTCCAGCTGATACGCCCGGCGTGCAGATCGGCCGCCGTCATTTTCCGCTTAATTCCGCTTTCCTCAATGGCCCGACGCAAGGGGTGGATGTGTTCATTCCACTTGACTATCTGATTGGCGGTGAGGAGCGTATCGGACAGGGATGGCGCATGCTGATGGAATGTCTGGCGGCGGGACGCTCGATTTCATTGCCAGCTAGCAGTGTCGGCGGGATGAAACTGGCCGTCCGCACCAGCGGCGCCTATTGCCGGGTGCGCAAGCAGTTCAATTTACCTATCGGCAAGTTCGAAGGCGTGGAGGAGGCGCTCGCCCGCATCGGTGCGCATACCTACATGGTCGATGCGGCAAGCAGGCTGACTGCGCTGGCGGTGGATATGGGCGAAAAGCCTTCGGTGATCTCGGCGATCATCAAGTATCACGCAACCGAACGCGGACGTATCGTCATCAATGATGCGATGGATGTGCATGGCGGTAAGGGCATCAGTCTGGGGCCGGATAATTATCTGGGGCGGCTTTATCAGCAGACCCCGATCGGCATTACGGTGGAAGGGGCGAATATCCTGACGCGCACGCTGATGATTTTCGGTCAGGGCGCGATCAGATCCCATCCTTATGTGCTCAAGGAAATTGCTGCCACACAGGAAATCGATCACGAACGTGCGCTGCATCTGTTCGATGACGCGCTGTTTGGTCATATTGGTTTTTCAGTGAGCAATACGGCGCGCAGCTTCGTGTTCGGGCTGACCGGCGGGCGCGGCATACCGGTTCCCAAGGATGTGGTGTGTCGTCGTTATTACCAGCAACTGACCCGGTTTTCTTCGGTATTTGCGTTGTGTGCGGATGTAGCCATGGCGGTGTTAGGTGGTTCGCTCAAGCGTCGCGAGAAACTCTCGGCCAGGCTGGGCGATGTGTTGAGTCAGTTGTATTTGTGCTCGGCGACCATGAAGCGCTTCGCGGATGAGGGCAGACTTGCCGAAGATCTGCCGCTGGTGCATTGGGCGATGCAGGATGCGCTGTACAAGATACAGCAGGCCCTCGAAGGCGTGATACAGAATTTCCCTTATCTGCTTGTTCGTATGTTATTGAATGCGCTGATCTTCCCGGTTGGGAAAAATCTGTTGCCGCCCAGCGATCAGTTGGGACATGAAGTGGCGGTGTTGCTGATGCAACCCGGAGACGTGCGTGATCGCCTGACCGCAGGTGTTTATTTGCCCAAGGTGCATGGCAAGAAAGAAACACGCCATGCACCTTCCCCTCGCCTCAATCCTGATAAAACAACTAGCCATTCGACTAAGCCGCAAAATGCGCGGCAAGTCGCCGGTTATCTCCCGCAGGCGGGAGAGGAGGCAGCCGAATCGCTGCGCGAATTTTATGATTACGATGAGCAAGATGCGGTCGGTGCGCTTGAGTCGGCGTTGCTCAGTACACTGCAGTGCGAAGCGTTACAGGCCAGATTGCACACGGCGCACCGGGAGGGCAAGTTGAAATCCATGCAGGAATTGCAGCGTATCGCTGAGGCGCGGGATATCGGTTTGATTTCGGCAGAACAGGCGTTGCAACTGGAACGAGATTATGCGCTGCGTTGCAAGGTCGTCATGGTGGATGATTTTGCGCCAGAGGCGTTACGCGCTGATCCACAATGAATTCCCTGTGCGGTAAGGTTGTGTTGATCAGCGGGTCGAGTCGTGGTATTGGCCGCGAAATTGCGCTACGCTGTGCACGGGATGGTGCAAAACTGGTGATCACTGGCAAGACGACCGAACCAGATGCCAAACTGTCCGGCACGATCCATACGGTCGCTGATGAGGTGATTCAGGCCGGAGGACAGGCGCTGGCGATACGGCTGGATGTGCGGGATGCCGATGCGATTGTAGCCGTGGTGGAACAGGCAGCAGCCCATTTTGGCGGCATCGATGTGCTGGTCAATAACGCCAGTGCGATCAGTCTGACGCACACCCTGAAAACGCCAGCCAGCAAACTTGATCTGATGTGGGATGTGAATATGCGCGCGACCTGGCTGATGTCGCAGGCCTGCATTCCGCATCTTGTGCAATCGGACTGTCCGCACATACTGACGCTCTCGCCACCGCTGAATATGGACGGAAAATGGTTTGCGCCGCATCTGGCCTATACGATGTCAAAATATGGTATGAGCATGTGCACGCTGGGGCTGGCGCAGGAATTTCCGGGCATTGCGGTGAATAGTCTGTGGCCTGCAACGACCATTGCTACCGCAGCCATTGAATTTAATTTCCCTGCCGCCATTTTGCGGGCGTCGCGTAAACCGGCCATCGTTGCCGATGCTGCCTGGCATATTTTGACGCGCGACTGCGGCGGTACAACGGGTAATTTTTATATCGATGAGGACGTGTTGCGTGCGGCAGGTGTGAAAGATTTCGGAACTTATGCGGTGTTGCCTGGCACGCCTTTATTCGGCGATTTGTTTCTAGATAGATAAGGATAAGTGATGGCTGACCAGAACGTGATTTCACCCGAACAGGCAGGCACACTGCATGGCTTGTTTGTGGAACGTGTGCGTCGTTCGCCTGAAAAAGTTGCCTACCGCTATTTTCAACAGAACGCCTGGCGCGCATTGAACTGGCAGCAAATGAGCGAGCAAGTGGCGCGCTGGCAGGCGGCGCTGGCCGCGCTAGGTTTGCAGCGGGGCAGTCGTGTCGCCATCATGTTGCGCAATTGTCCGATCTGGATTGCCTTTGATCAGGCGGCCATGTCGTTAGGGCTAGTCACGGTGCCGCTGTATACCGTGGACAGGCCGGATAACATTGCCTATATCGTCAATGATGCCGATGTGCAGGTACTTTTATTTGAAACGGAGGAGCAATGGCAGGCCTTGCGCACCGTGCGTGAGCGACTGCCGGGGGTCGTGCGATTTATCAGTCTGGATACCCTGGGAAAAACCGACGAGCCGCGCCTGATATCGGCGGGACAGTTTTTACCGACTGCGGCAAATTTGTTGCCCGACACCTGTACGGTTGCCGGTGAGCTGGCCAGCATCATCTATACTTCAGGTACGACGGGCAAACCCAAGGGCGTAATGCTCAGTCACAGCAATATGCTCACCAATGCGCATGCCTGTCTGGATACCTTTGTGGTCAACGAGGACGATCTGTTACTGTCATTTTTGCCGCTGTCGCATACTTTCGAGCGCACGCTGGGTTATTACCTTACCGTGATGACTGGCGCGACGGTTGCCTTTGCGCGTTCCATTCAGGCGCTCTCGGAAGATCTGCAAACCATACGTCCGACTTTGCTGATTGCCGTGCCGCGTATTTTCGAACGTATTTATGGTGCCATTCGCGCCAAGCTGGAAGCGGAGCCACGTTTTGCTAAAGGGGTGTTCAATTTTGCCGTTGAAACCGGTTGGGACAGGTTCGAATATCAGCAGGGGCGAGGGCCCTGGAAGTCTTCTTTTCTGCTTTGGCCTGTGCTGCAAAAACTGGTTGCGCAAAAAATTCTGGAAAAACTAGGTGGTCGGTTGCGCGTTGCGATTAGTGGTGGGGCGGCGCTCTCAGCGGAGGTTTCGCGGGTATTTGTCGGGTTGGGTTTGCCCATCGTGCAAGGCTATGGACTGACCGAGACCAGCCCGGTGGTTACCGGTAATCGTCTGGAAAACAATCATCCGGACAGTGTGGGTCAGCCGATACGTGATGTGCAGATCAGGCTGGGTGCGCTGGATGAGTTGCAGGTTAAGGGGCCCAATGTGATGCTGGGCTACTGGAATAATCCACAGGCGAGCCGTGCGATCATGCGTGATGATGGTTGGTTGTGCACAGGTGATGTTGCGCATGTCAGCATGAGCGGCCATGTTTATATTACCGGGCGCATCAAGGAAATTATCGTGATGTCCAATGGTGAAAAAATTCCGCCCAGCGATATGGAACTAGCGATACTGCATGATCCTCTGTTTGATCAGGTGATGATTTTCGGCGAGGCGTCCCCTTTTTTGGTGGCACTTGCTGTGATCAACCCGGAGGTATGGTTGCATTTTGCTGCGGAGGTTGGCATCCGTCCGGATATGCCCGAAGCGTTGACGGATAGCCGAATTGAGGCGAAGGTGCTCAGACGCATTGCGCGCAACCTGCGCGGCTTTCCCGGTTATGCAAAAGTCAACCGGGTGCTGCTGATGCGGGAGGCATGGAGTATCGATAATGGCCTGTTGACCCCGACCCTGAAGCTCAAGCGCGAAGAAGCGGCTCGGCGCTTTTCTGCACAAATCAAACAGCTATACCAGGGGCATTGAAGATGGATGAATTGACCCGGTTGCCGGATCGTCAACCGACCTTGCGGGTGGTCGCGATGCCCGCCGATTGCAGCTACACCGGAGACGTGTTTGGCGGCTGGATCATGGCGCAGGTAGATATTGCCGGCAGCATACCTGCGGTACATCGGGCGCGTGGTCGGGTGGCGACCGTGGCGGTCAATTCGTTTTTGTTCAAACAGCCCCTTTTCATGGGGGATGTGGTCAGTTTTTATGCGCAGATCGAAAAAGTCGGACGCACCTCCATTACCGTGGAGGTTGAAGTCTATGCGCAGCGCGACCCTGCCATGCCGGTTTGCGTCAAGGTGACCGAAGCCCGCCTGACCTATGTGGCGGTCGATGAGCAGCGTAAACCGCGCGTTTTGTCGAAGGAAGAATAAGCCTACTGTTGTTTTTTGGATTTCAGGTTTGCAGTTGGATGTTTTTATGAAAATAACCAAGGGGAGAAGCGTCATGTTATTCAGAAAAACAGTCGTGGGTTTGTCGATAGCCGCAGTATTGCTGGTCATGGCTGACGGTGCAGCAGCGTCAGGTTTTGCGCTGATTGAGCAAAGCGCCAGCGGTTTGGGTAACGCCTTTGCCGGCGCCGCCGCCAGTGCTGAGGATGCCAGCACCATCTTCTTCAATCCGGCCGGCATGAGCCGCTTGTCAGGCAAGCAGATGGTAATCGCAGGACATGCGATTACCCCTTCGGCAAAGTTTAGCAATACGGCTTCGACTATTCCCGTGCCAGGCTTTGTCGCCGCACCTGTCGGCAGGGATGCGGGCGGTACAGTGCTTGTGCCGAGCGCCTATTTTTCGTGGCAAATCAATCCGCAATGGCATGCCGGTGTTGGAATGGGGGCGCCCTTCGGATTAAAGACCGAATATGACCCTAACTGGATGGGGCGCTTTCATGCCATCAGGTCGGAAATAAAGACGATCAATATCAATCCCAGCGTGGCTTATAAAGTGAACGAGGGTCTGTCCTTTGGGGTCGGACTCGACTGGCAGAGAATTGATGCAGGGTTGACCAAGGCGGTCAATTACGCAGCTTTCGGCGCGCCAGCCGGCACAGAGGGCAGCAACAATATTAGCGGCAGTGACAGTGCATGGGGTTTTAACCTCGGTGCGCTATTCAATGCCAGCCCGAATACGACGGTAGGGGTGACCTATCGGTCTGCGATGAATTACAAAATATCGGGTACGGCCAATTATTTCGGACGCACTGCCGCATTAACGGCCGCAACGCTGGTGAGTCAGGCGGCTGCCGCGCAGATTGGGGATAGCGCATTCACGGCCAATATCAAATTGCCCGCGACTTTCTCTGTCGCGTTGAAGTATCAGCCCAATTCGCAGTGGGATGTGCTGGCTGATGCGACGCAGACACAGTGGAGTTCGGTGCAATCCCTGGACTTGTATCGCAGCAGCGGAATTGCCACTGGGCTTAGTATTGAGAGTGTGCCGTTTAAATGGCGCGATACCTTGCGCATCGCATTGGGTTCCAACTATCGTTACAACGATCAATGGATGGCTCGCATAGGTGTCGCCTATGACCAGACCCCGGTTTCCGATATTTATCGAATTGCACGGCTGCCCGATAGTGACCGTACCTGGTTGTCCTTAGGGGGACAGTACAAGTTGAGCCCAGTGAGCGCCATTGATGTTGCTTATGCGCATCTATTCATGAAAAATGCGGCGCTCAACATGAATGGTTTGCCCGCGCTGACGGCGGCCCAAACTGCGGGTCGGGGCGCGTTGGTCGGTAGTTACAGTAATCAGGTGGACATCCTGAGTGCGCAGTACACGCATCGTTTTTAAATCCGCTGAAAATGTAGAATGGAAGTCTTGCTTCCCTTATTGGAGCAGTCGATGAGCGATAAACTGATGATCCGCAAAGTGGCGGTGCTGGGCGCGGGGGTGATGGGTGCGCAGATTGCCGCACATCTGGTCAATGCCAATGTTGAGACACTGCTGTTTGAGTTGCCAGCGTGTGCTGTTGGGGCTTCAGCCCCTTACAGCCACGGCGTACCCCTTGCGGGTGCTGCCGATCAGGGCGATGCCAACGGCAATGTAAACAAGGCGCTGGAAGCGCTGAAGAAACTTGATCCGGCACCCGCCTCCAGCCCTGCCAGGATTCGGTTTATACAGGCAGCCAACTACGATCAACATCTGGAAAAGCTGCGTGAGTGCGATCTGGTGATTGAGGCGATTGCCGAGCGCATGGACTGGAAGTCGGAACTTTACCGCAAGGTTGCGCCCTATATCGGTGCGCACGCCATCTTTGCCAGCAATACCTCGGGGTTGTCGATCAATGCACTGGCAGCGGCATTTCCGGAAGCGCTGCGCCACCGTTTCTGCGGGGTACATTTTTTCAATCCGCCGCGCTATATGCATCTGGTTGAACTGATTCCTTGCGCGCGTACTGAAGCCGTCCTGCTTGATCAGCTGGAGACTTTTCTGGTCTCGACGCTGGGCAAGGGGGTGGTGCGAGCCAAGGATACGCCTAACTTCATCGCCAACCGCATCGGTGTTTTTTCCATGCTGGCAACCCGCCATCATGCGCAAGCGTTTGATCTGGGTTTTGATACCGTGGATGCACTGACCGGGCGATATCTGGGGCGCCCCAAAAGCGCAACCTTTCGCACACTGGATATCGTGGGGCTGGACGTATTTGCACACGTGGTCAACACCATGCGTGAAAATCTCACCGACGATCCCTGGCATAAGCATTTTGAGTTGCCTGACTGGTTTGCCTACCTGGTGGATCAGGGGGCACTCGGTCAGAAGAGTAAACGCGGTATCTATCAGAAGATAGGCCGTGAAATCCACGTGCTCGATTTGCATACCAATGCATATCGATTGTCGGATGTGAGTGTGGACGACGGTGTCAAAGCCATTTTGCGTGAGCGTGACTGGGCGAAAAAGCTGGCCGGCCTGCGCGGTAATTCCCATCCGCAGGCCCAATTTTTGTGGGCGGTGTTTCGCGACGTATTTCACTATTGCGCATTGCAACTGGCGGATATTGCAGATAATGCCCGAGATTTTGATTTGGCGGTGCGCTGGGGGTTTGGCTGGGAGAGGGGCCCGTTTGAAATCTGGCAGGCAGCAGGCTGGCAACAGGTGGCAGGATGGATTGCAGGTGATATCGCAGCAGGACGCGCGATGGCGAATTCGCCGTTGCCTGCCTGGGTGAGCGATGGGCGCACCGGCGTACACACGACGCAGGGTTCGTATTCGCCTGAAGCTGGCAATATGCGATCACGTTCTAGCTTGCCGGTTTATCATCGCCAGTTGTTTCCGGACAAATTGGCAGGTGAAACGGTTCAATACGGCGAGACGGTATTTGAGACCGACGAGGTGCGACTTTGGCACATGAAAGATGGCATTGCGATACTCAGCTTTAAAACCAAACTGCACACCATAGGCAATGACGTGCTGGACGCAGTGCTGCGTGCGGTGGATGAGGCAGAGGAAAATTTTACGGCACTCATCCTTTGGCAGAGCGAGCCGCCCTTTTCGGCCGGGGCCAACCTGTTGCAACTGATGCAGGGCATACAAACGCCCGATGCGGGGCTGTTCGATAAATTCAAGCAGGCGGCGAGCCGCGTCAAATATACCGTCGCGGGTGGTGGGGGGATAGGCGAAGTGCTCAATGCCGCCACCGGCAATGTGCCGCATGTAGAAGCCGTGGTTGCCAAATTCCAGCAAGTATCCATGCGACTGAAATATGCAATGATCCCCACCATTGCTGCGGTGGATGGGCTGGCTTTAGGCGGAGGCTGCGAAATTTCCATACACTGCACGCGCATTGTCGCGACGCTGGAAAGTTACATCGGACTGGTCGAGGTTGGGGTAGGACTTCTGCCGGCGGGCGGCGGCTGCAAGGAGATGGCGCAGCGTGCGTCCCTTGAAGCGCGGCGTTTTTCCAACGACAACCGCATCGACGTGTTTCCTTATCTTCGCCGCTACTTTCAAAACATCGCGATGGGTGAAGTCGCCAAGAGTGCTGAATTGGCCCGCGAGATGGGCTATCTGCGTGCATCGGACCGTATCGTGATGAACCGCTTCGAATTGCTGTATGTGGCCAAACAGGAAGCCGCAGCACTGGCTGCCACGGCCTATCGACCGCCACTGCATCAGCGAAAAATCACCGTTGCGGGGCGCACCGGGATTGCGACACTGAAGGCTGCGATGGTCAATATGATTGAGGGCGGCTTTATCTCCGAACACGATTACAATGTTGGCTGTCGGGTCGCTGACACCCTTTGCGGTGGCGATGTGGATGCAGGAAGCCAGGTTGATGAACAGTGGCTGCTCGATCTGGAGCGGCGCAACTTCATGGCACTGTTAGCGACCGACAAGACCCAGGCACGTATTGAATATATGTTGAAAAATGGCAAGGCACTACGCAATTAATTTATATAGTTAATGGATTCTATTAATATTTATACGTTGTATGCATAACGCTCACACATGAGAACCTGTCCTAACTGTTCGTCCCGAAGTATCCGTTATAGTCACGCCCGCAGCCGCTTCGAGTTGCTGCGTAAGCAGCTGTTGGGCGGTCGTTTTTATCGTTGTCAGTCCTGCAATTGGCGTGGCATGGGTAAGCCTACGAATAAGAAGGCGGATTTGAATGCGAAATTGACACCTAAAGTGGTCTTTGCCATCTATTTTTTTGCAATCGTTGCCGTATTGGTGATCGTGTTTTTTGTGTTCGGTGTGGATGGAGCGCCTACGCCGGTTTTCACGTAATAATGCGATTTGTTTTTTAGCTGATTCAAGTGCTTGGGTCTAAAGTTCCATCGTGTATGGGGTGATGAAAATGCGCAAACAAATCCAGGAAGTCTATATCGTAGCCGCGACCCGAACGCCGGTAGGTCGTGCGCCGCGCGGCATGTTTCGCAACACGCGCCCCGACGATCTGCTCGCGCATGTGATCAAAAGCGTGCTGGCACAAGCACCTACGCTTGATCCGGCCAGTATCGGCGACGTCATCGCAGGCTGTGCGATGCCGGAAGCCGAGCAGGGCATGAATGTGGCGCGCATCGCCTTATTGCTGGCGGGGCTGCCGGACACCGTGCCTGGGATGACGGTGAATCGTTTTTGTTCCTCAGGCTTGCAGGCGGTGGCGATGGCGGCCGATCGCATCCGGCTGGGCGAAGCCGATGTGATGCTTGCAGCTGGGGTGGAGAGCATGAGCATGGTGCCGATGATGGGAAATAAGCTGGCGTTTAATCCAGCGATATTCGAGCATAGTGAGCATTACGGTATTGCTTATGGAATGGGACTGACGGCTGAGCGCGTGGCTGCGCGTTGGAAAATTTCGCGCGAGGATCAGGATGCGTTTGCGCTGGGCAGTCATTTGCGCGCACTGACCGGTTTTAATAATGGTGAATTCGAAGACGAAATCACACCATACAGGATTACCGAATATGTGCCGGATATGCAAAGCAGATCGGTGGGGATGTCAATACGCGAGGTCGTTCAGGATGAAGGGCCGCGGGCGGATACGTCTATGGACGCGCTGGGCAGCTTGAAAACTGTGTTCATGAAACAGGGTACGGTGACGGCAGGCAACAGCTCGCAAATGTCCGATGGTGCAGCAGCCGTGTTGCTATGTTCGGAGGCGGCATTGATGCGATACAATCTTGCGCCCATCGGTAAATTTCTGGGATATTCCGTGGCAGGTGTTCCACCGGAAATCATGGGAATTGGGCCTAAAGTTGCGATTCCGCATGTATTGAAACAGGTGGGATTAAGCTTGAATGATATGGGCTGGATCGAGCTTAATGAGGCGTTTGCCGCACAGACGCTGGCCGTGATGCGGGAAGTGGGACTTGATCCTGCGCGGGTGAATCCTTTAGGGGGGGCGATTGCATTGGGCCACCCGCTGGGTGCGACGGGTGCGATTCGCACGGCAACGCTGTTGCATGGGTTGCGCCGTCGCAAACAAAAATACGGTATGGTGACGATGTGTATCGGTACCGGTATGGGCGCAGCCGGTGTGTTCGAAGCACTTTAAGTAGTATGACGAGGTGAGGGTGAGGATACAGGTGAGAAAAATTATTTTGCTGTTCTTGTTGATGATGAGCCTGCCTGCACAGGCGGTCGAGATTGATGGTGTGGTGATGGAAGATACCGTGCATCTTGGCAACAGTAATTTGTCGCTCAACGGGGCGGGGGTGCGCAGCAAGTTCATCTTTGATTTATATGTTGTGGCAATGTATCTTCGTACCAGACAAACCAGCATGACAGGTGTGCTGGGTGATGTGGCGGAGAAGCGGATAGCACTTTATCCGCTGCGCCAGCTCAGGTCGGAAGATTTGATGTATGGAATGCGCAATGGCATGCAGAAGAACCTGAGCGATGAAGAAATGCTGGCTATAAAAGACGGGATGAATGAACTCGAATCCATTTTCAGTCAGATAAGAGCGATGGACAAGGGGGATGCCATCTGGCTGGATTACCTGCCTGGCATTGGTACCAAGGTGTTGGTCAATGCTGTGGTGCGAGGAACCATACCCGGCGGCGATTTTAACCGGGCATTGCTGAAAATTTGGTTAGGTGAAAATCCGGCGCAAGAAGCGGTCAAGTACAAATTGCTGGGAGGGCAGTAAATGTCCGATGTCCAGCAGTTTAATGACGATGGACTAACTTTCAGAATCAATGCCGCAGCCTTGCATCAGCGCATGCAGGCTCAGGGCGAGGACTGGTATCGTCAGGTTTTGGCGGGTTGTCCCCATTTGTTTGCAGATGTCCCCGTATTCATCAGTTCAAGGCAGCTGCAGCAGATGAAAGACGTGATTGCCGCGATCGGGCGCGCAGTGAACAACGATAAGTGCCAAGTGGCAAGTGGCAAGCCGGGTACAGAAAAAATCGATAAAACGCTTGGGGTATTCTACGGGTATGATTTTCATCTGAATGCCGAGGGTGTGCATCTGATTGAAATCAACACCAATGCAGGCGGCGCTTTATTGAATGCGCTGCTTGTTCAAAGCCAAGGTGATGAGCGATGGCCAGGCGAGGGGGTGGCTGTTTCCGAAAACGCTTTCATGGCGATGTTTCGGCGTGAATGGGCATTGCAACGCGGTGATGCCCCCTTGTCCTGTATCGCTATTGTTGATCAATTGCCGGAACAGCAATATCTTTATCCTGAGTTTGTGTTGGCAAAATCCCTGTTCGAGCGCAATGGTCTCCGGGCGCTGATCGTCGATCCTGGCGAACTCGAACTGCGTGATGACGGCGTGTATGTCGGGGGGCAGCAGGTTGATCTGGTGTATAACCGCCTGACCGATTTTTCCCTGGCAAGCCACCCCGCTTTGCGGCAGGCATGGCTGGACGGGCGCGTGGTGCTGACGCCCAATCCTGAGCACTATGCTCGATATGCAGACAAACGGAATCTGGCGCAGCTGACGGATGCGGTGCAGTTGCAGGGGGCGAGCGAAGCGGATATTGCGACGCTACAGATCGGCATACCGAAAACCATCGTGGTGCATCCAGAGCTTGAAACCATGCTATGGGAAAATCGCAAGGGATTATTTTTCAAGCCGAACAGTGGATTCGGTAGCCGGGGTGCTTATCGCGGCGAAAAACTGACGAAGCGCGTGTTTGGCGAAATCATGCAATCGGATTATGTCGCGCAGCAAATGGCAGCGCCCGGTGAGCGTCGGCTGGATGAGGATAGTTTGCTCAAATATGATGTGCGTTGCTATGTGTACGATGGGGAAGTTCAATTGATTGCGGCCAGATTGTATCAGGGGCAGACCACCAATTTTCGGACGCCGGGTGGTGGTTTTGCGCCCGTTCGGGTGATTACGATGCAGTCCGCTCTGACGGCCAAGGCATGATGCATTCATTTATTGCCATCGGTATCGGGGCTGCCTGCGGAGCCTGGTTACGCTGGGGATTGGGCTTGTGGCTCAACCCCGCCTTGCCGAGTTTGCCGCTGGGTACGCTGGCGGCGAATCTGCTGGGCGGGTATCTGGTTGGTCTGGCAATCGCCTTTTTCTTACAGCACCCCGGCCTGTCGCCGGAATGGCGCTTGCTGATTATCACCGGTTTTATGGGAGGATTAACCACCTTCTCTACTTTTTCGGCAGAAACGGTGACGATGTTGTTGCGCGGCCAGTATGCGTGGGGGGTGGGTATTATTGTCACCCATGTTGGCGGTTCTTTACTGATGACGGTGTTGGGTATTCAGACCTTCAAGTATTTGCAGGGGACGCAATAATGAATATGTTAAGTTTTTATGTAGGCGAAAAGCAGCGCCATCGTGGCATGCCACTCTATGAATGGTTGTTGGAAGAGGCGCGCGCACTCGGCGTGCAGGGCGGTTCGGCTTTCCATGCCATGGCAGGATTTGGACGGCATGGCAGGCTGCATGAGGAAACCTTTTTCGAGTTGGCCGGAGAATTGGCAGTCAAGGTGGAATTTGTGGTGGATGATGCGATGATCGAGCCGTTCATGCAGCGGGTGCGTGAGCAGTGCCTGAATATTTTCTATGTGCGTAGCGCCGTGCAGGCGGACGTGCTTTAATTTCTTGGAGCAGAATATGAAAAAAATAATGGGTGTGCTGGTTTTGTGCTGTTTGTCCGTGACGCTGGCGCACGCAGCTGTTCAGGGGCGGGAAGTGAGCTATCAAGCAGATGGAGCGACCCTCAAGGGGTATATTGCCTATGATGATGCGATTCAGGGCAAACGACCGGCCGTGCTGGTGGTGCATGAATGGTGGGGGCACAACGCCTATGCACGCCACCGTGCCGACATGCTGGCGAAATTGGGGTACACGGCGCTGGCAGTGGACATGTATGGCGATGGCAAGCAGGCGGCACACCCGGATGATGCCGGGAAATTTGCTACCGCAGTGAATAGCAATATGCCGATGGAACGTGCGCGTTTTGAAGCTGGCATGAAGCTGTTACGCAAGCAAAAAAACGTGAGTACCGGACAGATGGCGGCAATCGGTTACTGCTTCGGCGGTGGGGTGGTACTGAATATGGCAAGATTAGGCGAGAACCTCAAGGGCGTGGTGAGTTTTCACGGCCCGTTGAGCAGTGATATTCCGGTCAAGCCGGGTGAAATTCGCGCGCGCATATTGTCCTTCACCGGCGAAGCTGATCCGATGATAGGTGCCGACAAGGTTGCATCTTTCAGGGAAGAAATGCAACAGGCCGGTGCGGATTACCGTGTGGTCACCTATCCGGGCGTCAAGCATAGTTTTACCAATCCGGATGCCGATGAACTTGGCAGAAAGTTTAACTTGCCGCTGGCGTACAATGCCGAGGCTGATCAGGATTCCTGGCAGCAGGCAACAGTCTTTTTGCATGAGCTGTTTGCCAAATAGGCGTGCAGCTTAAGCATCTTTGAGCACCCGGTGAATATTTCTGCCCTCATTACGCAATACGGCTACTTTGCCCTGTTTGCAGGGGCACTGATCGAGGGTGAAACGGTACTGTTACTGGCAGGATTTGCAGCGCACCAGGGTTATTTGCAACTGCACTGGGTGATGCTGGTCGCCTTGCTCGGCGGTTTTACTGGGGATCAACTCTATTTTTGGCTGGGGCGTCGGCACGGTGCCTGGGTGCTGTGCCGGTTTCCCCGCATGGTTCCCTTGTTCGAACGCGCCAATACGCTGATCGCACGGTATCACGAGTTGATCATCGTCGGTATGCGCTTTGCCTATGGCTTGCGCACGGTGGGGCCGATTGCGCTGGGTATGAGTGCGGTGGCAGGATGGCGGTTTTTACTGTTTAACGCATTGGGCGCATCCATCTGGGCGGTTGCGATAGGCGGTGCGGGCTACCTGTTCGGGCATGCGCTGGAGCTGTTGCTGGCGGACATCAAAAAAATCGAGTTGGCGCTGCTTTTTGCCATGATGCTGGCTGGCATTGCGCTGTTGTTCTGGCGGCGCTGGCGTTTTCGCCGTAAATGGAAGTAGCAAGTATTCTCTTCAAGTTGTTTGGCGGCCTGCGAGTAAAATCGCCCAATTAGCCCTATTGTGACAAGCACATGCGGTATAGCTTCCGAATATTTCTGTTCATTACGGCGCTGCTTCTGTCCATGACTGCGTGGGGAAGTGAATTGACCCTGGCAATCGCCGACATGGTTGCACCGGGGTTTTCTGCGCGTGAAATTCGTCTAATGCTGCCCATGGATGGCTCGGCCGATTTGCATATCGGCAAGCTGGCTATTCGGCAGCAGGTATTTCGCGATGTCAGTGTGCATTGCGGACAATTTGCGCTGTCTTCCAGTCAACTGGTTTGTAGCAAGGGCAGCCTGGCTGCGCTGCCCGGCTCAAATCTTGAATTTTCATACGATTTCGATACGAAACGCATACTTCTGACGCTGGCAGCCGCCAATGGGGAAGCCTGGCATCTGTCTGGGACGTTGGCGGAACAGGCCTGGCAGGTGTCGTTGCAGTTGAAGAACGCGCAGGCCAGTCGCCTGTCCGCATTCATGCCGGACAGCATGCCAAGGCCCGGTCAGGGCGTGCTGGACGGGACTTTGTCGTTGCGGGGCAATGCAAGCGGCCTGCAGCAGGCAAAAATTGATTTACATCTGGCTGATGTCGCCTTTGGCGATGCCAGCGGCTTGCATGCGGCGGATAAGTTGCACGGTGAGTTGGTGTTCGATGCCAGACGTACAGGCATGATATGGCATTGGCAGGGACAGGTACACTGGCAATCAGGTGAAGTGTACTGGCAGCCTTTGTATTTGCAGGGTGGCGCAGCTTTGGTTGCATCGGGCAGTTACGACGGAAAATTACTCAAGGTTGAACAGGCCGGGATCGATTTGCCCGATGTGGGCCATATTCAATTATCGGCAAGCTGGCAAATGATGCAGGGCGTGTTGCAGGACGGTGTGCTGCGCGCTGATAAACTGGCGCTGGACAAGCTGTTCGAGGTGTATGCCAAACCGTTTCTGGAAAAGGGCGCGTTGACCGATTCCTCCTTGCAGGGGTATGCCGATGTGGAAGCCGTTTATCGCGGTGCAGCGTTGCAGATACTGCACCTGAATTTGCAGGATGCTGGCATCTCGGATAGTGCAAAGCGTTTTTCGTTGCAGGGCATTAACACCGATCTGCAATGGTTATCAGATGCACCCACCCATGCGACGGTTAATTTTTCAGGTGGCTCGCTGTTGGGGGCACCGCTCGGTGCCAGTCGCTTGCAGCTGAATATGAAGGGATCGCAATTTGATGTGCAACAGACCGAATTGCCGATTCTGGACGGGAAGTTGAATTTAAGTAATTTTCATCTGCATCGTGAGGAAAATCCTGTTTGTTGTTCAAAAATATGGCAATGGCAATTTTCAGGCACACTGGCGCCGATTTCGATGGAGAAATTATCGGCCGCCGCTGGCTGGCCTAAGATGCTGGGTGCCTTGTCGGGGCGAATTCCCGAGGTTAGTTATGATGGCAATGAAATCAGCGTGGAGGGTGCGCTGTTGTTCAGCGTGTTCGATGGAACCGTGGTGGCAACCGGGCTCAAACTGACCGATGCATTCGGACGTGCCCCCGGACTGACGGGCAATCTGGCGATGCGCAATCTGGATCTGGATTTGCTCACCCGTACCTTTTCATTCGGCAATATGCAGGGGAGACTGGATGTGGATGTTCGCAATCTGCAATTGCAGGACTGGCAACCGGCCAGCTTCGATGCGCACCTGTACAGCAGTGCGGGGAACTATCCCAAAAAAATCAGTCAGAAGGCGGTGCAGAATATTTCGGCGCTGGGCGGGATGGGTGCGGCCGCCGCGATTCAGCGCAGTTATCTGGGTTTTTTCGAAAATTTTGGTTATGACCGCATCGGCTGGCGCTGTGTGTTGCGCAATGGCGTATGCCAAATGGGCGGAATCGAGGCGGCCAAGCAGGGCGTTTACGCGATCATCCGGGGTGGGGGCATTCCGGCAATCACCGTGATGGGCTACAATCGGGCCGTTTCGTGGAATGAACTGGTCACGAGGCTCAAACGCGTGATGCAGAATAACGTAAAGCCAATTGTTCAATAGTGCGAGCTAAAGGAGTCATGATGAAAAAAGTCTGGATGGCATTACCACTGGCGGCAGTTGCGCTGACTGCCTGTGTGACGATCAACATTTATTTTCCGGCTGCCGCCGCTGAAAAAGCGGCAGATAAAATCATCGAGCAAGTCTGGCAGCAGACTGACAAAGCTGCAGTGCCAACAGTGAAGGAGAGCAAATAATGAAGGCGATCAGGTTTTTGATGGGGTTGTGCGCGTTGCTAATGGCGTTGAATGTTTATGCGGCTGCCGATCTTGAGGTCAATACGCCGGGCGTCAATGCTATCAAGAACAGCATGATGGCGCGGCATAACCAACTGGCGGGTTATTACGCCAGTGGTGCGGTCGGCTTGACGTTAGATGGCATGATCGAAGTGCGCGATGCAGGATCGGTGCCGCTGGCGGCACGTCAGTCGGTGAATGCGCTGGTGGCGGCCGAGAATCAGGATCGCAGTGCGCTGTATGCTGAAATCGCCAATGCCAATGGGCATCCCGAGTGGCAGGGGGAAATCCGCAGTACCTTTGCGCAGCGCTGGATACAGCGTGCACAGCGCGGCTGGTGGTATATGAGCAATCAGGGTTGGCAACAGAAATAGGAAGTTGGAAGTGGAATTTTTAATGAACTCGTCAAGCTGAATGAATCCAACGCTGGTCTTTGATATTGAAACCGTGCCGGACATCGCCGGGCTGCGCATCCTGCATGGACTGGATGCGCGTGTTAGTGACGCAGAAGTGGCCGAGATGGCCTTTCAACAACGACGCCAGTTGAACGGCACGGATTTTCTGGCGCACCATTTGCAGCGTATCGTGGCCATTTCCTGTGTGCTGCGCGAGGGTGATCATTTCAAGGTCTGGTCGCTGGGCGAACCCGATGAAGACGAAGGCAGTCTGATTCAGCGATTTTTTGACGGCATAGACAAATACACGCCGCAACTGGTGTCCTGGAACGGCGGCGGCTTCGATCTGCCGGTGCTGCATTATCGCGGCCTGATTCACGGCGTGCAGTCGCCGCGCTACTGGGAGATGGGCGAGGCGAATCACGAATTCAAGTGGAATAACTACATCAACCGCTATCACACGCGCCATCTCGATTTGATGGATTTGCTGGCCATGTACACTGGACGCGCCAATGCGCCGCTGGATGATATGGCGAAGCTGATCGGCTTTCCCGGCAAGCTGGGTATGGATGGCGGCCAAGTGTGGGCGGCGTATCAGTTGGGAAAAATCGGCGAAATCCGCAATTACTGCGAAACCGATGTGGCAAATACCTATCTGGTCTATCTGCGTTTCCAGTTGATGCGCGGCCAGCTTAACCGGGATGCATATAAAAAAGAATGCGATCTGGTACGCGGCGAATTGAGCAAGCTAGACTTGCCTCACTGGCAGGAGTTTCTTGCTGCCTGGCCCGAGGGTCAATATTGAAATATCACACTATCTGGCTGATTATAGGCTGGTTTCTGATTGCACTGGTCATATATCTATCACTGACACCGCAACCACCAACGCCGATGACATTCAACAATGCGGACAAGATCGAGCATGCGCTAGCCTATGCGGCGATGTCGTTCTGGCTCTGTCAGATTTATTCGTCGCTACGTTTGAGATTGTGGGTAATCGCGGCCCTTATCGGCTTGGGCATTGCACTGGAATATGCGCAGGGCTGGACCGGATACCGCACCTTTGATGTGCTGGATATGCTGGCGGATGGCGTGGGTGTGTTATTGGGGTATTTTTTGGTGTATACCCCTTTGGGGCGAGTGTTAGCCCATATTGACCGCCGTTTGGCTAAATATTAATAAACTGGAATTGAAATGACTGCAAGCAACAAAGTGACCGTCGAGTCGCTGGATCAGGAAGGCCGTGGCATTGCGCATGCGGACGGCAAGGTAATTTTCATCGAGGGCGCATTGACAGGCGAGACGGTCAGCTATGTCTCCTATCGCAAGAAACCCGCTTTTGAATTGGCACAGATGAGCGAATTGCATCGCCCAGCCTCCATACGCGTCGAACCCAAGTGCGCGCATTTCGGACTGTGCGGCGGATGCTCCATGCAGCATCTGGATTCGCGCGTACAGGTTGCCGTGAAACAGCGCATCCTGGAAGAAGGGCTGGCGCGCATCGGACGGGTCAAGCCAGAAACCCTACTGCCTGCCATTTACGGGCAGAGTTGGGGGTATCGTGAGCGGGCGCGCATCTCGGTTAAATATGTGATCAAGAAAAACAAGATGCTGGTCGGTTTTCACGAAAAGCGCAGCAGTTTCGTTGCCGATATGCAAAGTTGCGAGATATTGGCACCGAAGATCGCAGGTTTGTTGGCACCGCTTGCCGCGCTGTTTGAAGGTTTGTCTATACGCGACAAGATCCCTCAGGTCGAAGTGGCGGTAGGCGAGCATGTAGACGCGCTGGTGCTGCGCATCATGGCACCCTTAACTTCCAGTGATGAAGCGGCCTTGCGTGCCTTTGCCGACGAACATCAGGTTCAGTTCTGGCTGCAAACCAAGGGGCCGGAAACCATTGTTCCCTTCTATCCTTTGGATGCGCCTGCCCTGTCCTACAGTTTGCCCGAGTTTAACGTGACCATGCCGTTTGCGCCGGGAGAATTTACCCAGGTGAACAGCGCGCTCAATCGCGTGATGGTCAGTCGTGCGCTGCGTTTATTGAATCCGCAACCGAATGAGCGTATCGCCGATTTCTTCTGCGGGCTGGGCAATTTCACGTTGCCGATTGCGCGCAGCGGGGCAGAGGTGCTGGGCGTGGAAGGCAGCGATGCACTGGTAAAACGCGCCGAGCAGAACGCGGCTTACAACCATCTGTCGGGCAACACGAAATACAGATCCATGAACCTGTTCGAGATGACCGAGGCGGGCTTGCCCGAGCTTGGCAAATTCGACAAGTGGTTGATCGATCCGCCCCGCGATGGTGCGATGGCATTGGTGCAATCGATTACCCCCGAGACTGCGCCTGCACTGATCGTCTATGTCAGTTGCAATCCGGCCACGCTGGCGCGCGATGCGGCAGAACTGGTGGCGCGCGGTTATACGCTCAAATCAGCCGGCGTGATGAACATGTTCCCGCAGACCTCGCACGTCGAATCCATTGCGGTGTTTGAACGGGTGTAGGCTGGACTGTTGCCCGCGATTTGCAGTTTGTGATGAGCGACATGTCCCGCGTGAGCACGCCGAGGAATGATGAACTAATATTTTATAGGCAGTTGATTGTTATAAATATAATATTTCTATCCATAGCTTTCAGTGTAGGAGCGGGCCATGCCCGCGATTGCTTAATGTTCGCGGCCAGGGGCCGCTCCTACAAACATGGCGCACAACAGGAAATGCGACACTTTTGCAAACAACGCCTAAGCGGGGGAACAGTCTGGCAGAGTTCAGTAAACCGTGGATTGTTCCCAATACTGTGCACCCAACGTAAAAGTGAGGGGCTGCGCGCTTTTGCGCAGTCCGCTCGAACGTAAGGTTATACATAAGCCTTACGCAAAAAAGTGGAAGCCCCGCCACCAAAGCGGCGGGGGTGGAACTAGCTGAAGAAGAACATCAGCAACCCAAGCAGAACTTGGAATTGATGAACGCTCAACTTCAGCTTTAGTGATAGCTCAATCATGATAACTCCATGAGAGAGCGGTCTCACAGGCCTGCAAGAACCGCCGTTAAATTGGTGGCCTTGCTTTGGAGGTTACGAGAGCCACGGCAGAGTAATCCGTCATGGGTCTTGGCCTCCTGACGATGTGGTTGCCACCACACCGGGGATTAGTAACCGTCGCCATGAGTAATCATGGTGGCGGAAACTTCCCAAACTTGTTGCTACACGGAACATTGTGCGGCTTGTGTATAACGTTAAATATACAGATCTTTTCAAATGTATGCCGGACCATGATTCTATGTATGCAGGTCTAACTGGCATGGAAGGAAGCCGCCCATGATTATGAAAATCACTATGCCTGTTTCCACCTTTCCAATGGCCCCCCTCACTTCGCTCTCCCCCCGCTTCGCGAGGGCAAGGGCAAAGATCGCAAGTGTCTTCCCCGCCTCACTACGGCAGCAAGCTGCCAAGGGTGGCGTGAACGAGGCGCTGCGCGTATTTCACGTTAAGATGCTGCAACCACCTGAATTATAAGCCTGCCGGAAATTTATCATGTCACAGCCGCCCGCATACTCAGCACACTATAACGCGCCTCATGCACCGATGTGGCTGGAGGTGGCGCGTCCGAGCCGAGCATTATGGCAAACGAACGGAAACATCATACACGCACTGGATACGGCGGTTTGTCTTTTTCCACTCAAACCGATTTGACCTTTGCGGCGGTGCTACTACGAACTTGTTGTAATGCAGTCAGGCGTGTTTGGCATGGATGAGCCAACTCTTGTGTAACGATTTCCCGACCTTGCTATCGTTTGGTCGTTCATGGCCGCGATTTGACGTAGATTGAATGCCAAGTTGGAAATGGACTATTCCCCCGAAAATTCGGGGGAATAACAGTATTATTTGTCGCCCGGGAATAGCGGGTTTTTCATGACCAGTTTCATGCGTTCACCGAATTCCTGACCGAAGTTGCGCATGGCTTTCGCCGCTTCCTTTTCGCCGGTGGCACGATCCAGAGTATCGGCCATCGATAACAGCGTCTGGTGAAAGAATATTTTCATCTCGTCGACCATCATTTCCTGGGTCCATAAATCGATCCGCAGGGTGTTTTTTTCTTCCGCATCCCAGACCGACAGCATGATCGCTTTGCTGGTGCTTTGTACCCCGCCGTCCGATGCGCTCCAGTCGATTTTTTGCGGATTGTTTTTATCATCCAGCGTGACAGTGAATTTTATTTCCGATTGTTTCATGTGATTCCAGTCGTGAGTAGCGGGTTATTTATTGCTTGAGTTTGGAAAAAGCGTTGGCCATCGCATTCGGTACCGCAGGCCTGGGTGCAATTTTAACAGGTGCGGGTCTGGATTGTCGTTGCAATGGTTGTTGCGATTTGACATCCGTTTTGGGCGCACTATCGGTCAGGCGCATGGTAAGCGCGATGCGGTTTCGTTTGCTATCGACTTCGAGCACCTTGACTTTGACGATTTGCCCCGCCTTGACTACGGTATGCGGGTCCTTGACGAAGCTGTTCGATAGCGCCGAGATATGCACCAGGCCATCCTGATGTACGCCGATATCGACAAAAGCACCAAAGGCGGCGACATTGGTGACGACCCCTTCCAGTATCATGTCGGGCAGCAGATCGGACAGTTTTTCCACGCCTTCGCGGAAGGTGGCCGTGGTGAATGCCGGTCTAGGGTCGCGTCCGGGTTTATCCAGTTCCTTCAGAATGTCGTTGATGGTCGGCAGGCCGAACTGCGCATTGACATAGTGGGCGGGATCGAGTGATTTCAATAGCGCGCTGTTGCCGATCACCGACTGGATATCCTGTTTTATATCGGCGAGTATGCGCTTCACCAGTGGATAGGATTCGGGATGTACGGTCGAGGCGTCGAGCGGATTGTCGCCCCCCATGATGCGCAAGAAACCGGCCGCCTGTTCGAAGGCCTTCTCACCCAGACGCGGCACCTTTTTCAACTGGTCGCGCGTGTCGAAGCGGCCATTGCTGTCACGGTAGCTGACGATGTTTTGCGCAACCGTGCCCGATAGTCCCGATACGCGACAGAGCAGGGGAGGCGAGGCCGTATTGACATCCACACCGACCGCATTGACGCAGTCTTCCACCACAGCGTCCAGCGAGCGCGCCAGTTGGGTTTGCCCTACGTCGTGCTGATACTGACCCACGCCGATGGATTTCGGGTCGATCTTGACCAGTTCGGCCAGCGGGTCCTGCAACCGTCTTGCGATGGAAACCGCACCGCGCAGCGACACATCCATGTCTGGCAGCTCTTTTGATGCATATTCGGACGCCGAGTAAACCGATGCGCCTGCCTCCGATACCACCACGTTGATGAGTTTTAATTCGGGCCTTAGCCTGATTAATTCCTGTGCAAGCTTGTCGGTTTCGCGCGAGGCGGTGCCGTTGCCGATGGCGATCAGCGATACGCGGTGCTTTGCGGCAAGTATCCCGAGCGTGTGCAGTGCACCGTCCCAGTCATTCTTGGGTTGATGCGGGTAGATCACGGCGGTATCGAGCACCTTGCCGGTTTCGTCCACCACGGCCACCTTCACGCCGGTGCGTATGCCAGGGTCGAGGCCCATGGTGGCTCTGCGGCCGGCAGGGGCTGCCAGCAGCAAATCCTTCAGATTGCGCGCGAAGACGTTGATGGCCTCAATTTCGGCTGACTGACGCAAGGCGCCCATCAATTCGGTTTCCAGATGCAAAAAACATTTCGCGCGCCAGGCCCAGCGTACGGTGTCGGATAACCAGGCATCCGAGGGACGGTTTTGGTTGCGGATGCCAAAACGGGCGGCGATGCGTGCCTCACAGGGATTGTGCGGTGCGTTGGATGTCGGTTTCTCGGCTTCCGTGTCCAGACGCAATTGGACGTTGAGTAATTCCTCGCGACGGCCGCGCAGGATCGCCAGTGTGCGGTGCGAGGGAATGGTGCTGATGGATTCGGCATAATCGAAATAATCACTGTATTTTGCAGCGGCATCCTGTTTTCCTTCGATGATGCGCGATTCAACCACGCCATGTTCCTTTAGGTATTCACGCAAGGTTTGCAGCAAAAGCGCATCCTCGGCAAAGCGTTCCATCAGGATCTGGCGTGCGCCATCTAACGCGGCGCGGGTGTCGGCAACGCCGGGATTTTCGCCCTGTTCCGTTTTGAAGGCAGCTTTGATGTATTTGGCAGCTTCCACTTCCGGTTGCAGCATGGGATTTTCGAGCAGTGATGTGGCCAGCGATTCAAGCCCGGCCTCAATGGCGATCTGTGCGCGGGTGCGGCGTTTTAACTTGTAGGGCAGGTACAGGTCTTCCAGCTGCGTCTTGTCGGCTGCATGTGAAACAGCATCGAGTAATGCCGGTGTCATTTTGTTCTGTTCGGTGATCGCAGCGATGATGGTGGCACGGCGCGCTTCGAGTTCGCGCAAATAGCCTAAGCGATCTTCGAGCAGGCGTAACTGGATGTCGTCCAGTCCACCGGTGACTTCCTTGCGGTAGCGCGAGATGAACGGTACGGTTGCACCTTCGTCCAGCAGTTGAATTGCGGCGGTTATTTGTGCGGATTTGGCGTTGATTTCAACGGCCAGACGTTGTTCGATGGAGGGGAGCATAAATTCGGAATGGCTTGCAAATGAAAAAAAGGCGGCCAGTAGGCCGCCTTGTCGAAAGGCCAGGTAGCTTAGTCCCTTTCGCCGGAAAACGCCATCAACAGATTCAGCAGGTTCACGAAGATATTGTAGATGTCCAGATACAGTGCCATGGTGGCCATCACGTAGTTGGTCTCACCACCGTGGATAATCTGGCTGATGTCATACAGAATATAGGCAGAAAAAATCAGCACCGCGATCGCGGAAATGGTCAGTGCCAGTGCCGGGACAGCAAAGAAGATATTGGCCAGGGAGGCGACAATCAGCAGGATCACTCCGATAAACAGGAATTTACCCATGAAGCTGAAATCCTTCTTGGTCACCGTGGCGATGGTTGCCAGACTGAAGAAAATCAGCCCCGTGCCACCTGCAGCCATGCCGATCAGTTGCGCGCCGTTTCTAAAGTGCAGGGCGTGTTGCAGGATGGGGCCCAGCAATACGCCGGCGACAAAGGTGAAACCCAGTAATGCGACGATGCCCCATACGCTGTTACGCAGGGCAGTGACGGCGAACAGCAGGCCCATCATTGCGCCAAACATCAGCAAGGAACCCATGATGGGGTGAAGCGCCATGAAAGAGAAGTTGACGGACAGTCCGATGAATGCGCCGATGACCGTTGGGATCATGGTTAGCGCCAGCATCATGTAGGTGTTGCGCAACACCTTGTTCTGTTCGGTTGAAAGTGTACCTGCTGTGCTGGCAAGTTGGTTTGAATAGTGCATGTAATGGACTCCTTAAAGTGGTACATGAATTAATACGACGGGGGTGAGACTAGCGAAGTATCGAAAAAGTTGCAATCGTGTTGTGATTTTTCCCGGAAGGACTTTTTAAAATAGGCCTTTCCATATTCAGGCTAGTTCAATGATAATGCGGCCATGGGTAAACAGCGTAACGAGTCCAGTGTAACGATTGCCAGAGCGGCCAGTTTTTTATCGGAAACGGCCGCTCTGCTGCTGTCTGATTTGTTGTTGTATTCCTGCAACAGGGAGGCTGTCCCTCCGCTGCGCATTGCCAGCAGCACCTGGCCTGGTTACGAGCCGGCGCGTGATCTGGCCTATTTGCTCGAAGTTGGGGTCAATGTGTTCAAACTTCCTTTTTTTGATATTACGCTCGAATCGTTCCGCAATCATTCTGCCGCTATTGAAGGCTGTATATAGCCCAATGAAAAAACGCCTTTCCCTGATCATGCCGCTGATTTTGCTTGCCATTTCGCTGGCAGGTTCTTTGTTGTTCTATCTGCAGGAGGACTATATCCATCGCGAGCGGATTGAACATTCGGTGATGGCCGATGTCAGGCGGCAAATGGGCGAGTTGCAAAATGCACTTGATCATCGTCTGTCGGCAGGCGATGAATCGGGGGCGCTGCGGAGTCTTTCGCTGGCAGCCACCCATCCCGGTATTCGTACGCTGCTGCTGGTTAATCCGCAGCATCGGGTGTGGATGGCCAGTCATTACATCTGGAAGCGTGAAGCTGCAAGCACGGTTTCACATTTTGATGATGAAGAATCGGATCAGGTTATCGATGCCGGTGTCAGCCAACTGGCGTTCAATACACGAGAGCATGAATTGATACAGGGTTATTTTCCTGTGGTCACCGAATACAGGCAGGGCGGGCCGGAAAAAGTCATGGGTACGCTGTATGTCGAGTATGACATCAATCGGGAATTACGGGCAGCGCAAAGGGAATCAAGGCAGCAGGCCGCAGTGTTTTTCCTGGTCAATCTGTTGTCGGCTATGCTCATCGGGGTATTGCTGCATATACTGGTGACTCGGCGTGTAAGATTGCTCGATAAGCTGTCAGGCAGGTTTGCGGCGGGAGATCATGGTGTGCGTACCGGCTTTACCGGTAATGATGAGCTTGCGCGTCTTGGGCAGTCATTTGATGCCATGGCGCAACAGCTCACGGAAAATATCGAGCGTCAGGAAAAACATCGCAATTTTCTGGCTGAAGCGCAAAAAATCGGGCACTTCGGTAGCTGGGCGCTTGATGTAGCCACCGGCGAACTGGAATGGTCAGATCAGGTATTCGGTTTGTTCGAGATCGATCCGAAAGAAATTGCAGTCTCCTATGCGCTATTTTTGAATCTCGTTCATCCTGACGATCGTGAAATGGTCGATCAAGCCTATAAAAAATCAATACAACTTCGTCAGCCTTATCAGCTCAGGCACCGTTTGCTGATGTCGGATGGGCGAGTCAAGTGGGTTGAAGAGCGCTGCACGCATTATTTTGACGAAGCAGGAAATATCTTGCGTTCCATTGGTACGGTGCAGGATGTCACCACTCAGGAGGAAATTGCCCTGCAGTTGCGCATCGCGGCGGTCGCTTTCGAGACGCAGCAGGCGATCATGGTAACGGATGCCTCGGTCAATATTATCAGGGTGAATCATGCTTTTGAGCTGGCCACAGGCTATCTGGAAGCAGAGGTACGGGGAAAAAATCCGCGTCTGCTCAGCGCCGGACGTCATGATGCCGCTTTTTACAAAACGATGTGGGATGCCATCAATACGGTCGGGAAATGGGCAGGGGAAATCTGGGAAAAACGCAAGGACGGTAAAATTTACCCTAAATGGCTGACCATCACGGCCATAGCGAGTCACGGGGTGGTCAGCCATTATGTAGGCGTATTTGTCGATATCACCGAACAAAAACAGGCGGAGGAGGAAATACATAGTTTGGCATTTTTCGATCCGTTGACGAAATTACCCAATCGTCGCCTGCTGTTCGATCGTGTGCATAGCGCACTGGTGCAGAGCACAAGAAGCCGCCATTACGGTGCGTTGATGTTCCTGGATATGGATCATTTTAAGGTGCTCAATGACACCAAGGGGCATGAGTACGGCGATAAAATGCTGATCGAGGTGGCAAGTCGCCTGAAAAGCTGTGTGCGTGATGTCGACAGCATCGCCCGATTTGGCGGGGACGAGTTTGTAGTTTTACTGGTAAACCTTAGCGTCGTCAAGGAAGTCGCAGTGGCCCAGGCAGGCGCAATAGCCGAAAAGATCCGGGTTTCCCTGTCGCAGACTTATCTGATCAACAGGCATCACCATGAAAGTTCGCCGAGCGTTGGGGTTGTACTGTTTTGCGGTGAGGATCAGCAGATAGACGAACTGTTCAAGCGTGCCGATATGGCGATGTATCAGGCCAAGGAATCTGGCCGCAATACGGTGCGCTTCTTTGAGCCTGTGATGCAGGCGTTGCTCGAATCGAATGCACTGCTGGAACATGCCTTGCGGCAAGCCATTGCAAACGCCGAGTTTGAACTGCATTTTCAGGTGCAGACTAATCAGCATAACGAATTGCTGGGTGCGGAAGTGCTGTTGCGCTGGTGTAGTGCGGTGCTGGGGATGGTGTCCCCATCCCAGTTTATTCCCATAGCTGAGAAAACACGTCTGATCCTGCCGATTGGCAAGTGGGTGCTGGAAAGTGCCTGTGCGCGTTTGAAGGCATGGGAGAGTCATCCGGTATTGAGCAACCTGCACCTGGCCGTAAATATCAGTCCGGTGCAGTTTCATCAGGAGGGTTTCGTTGAGCAGGTCAAGGCTATTCTCGAAAAAACGGGTGCCAACCCGAAGCGGCTGGAACTGGAATTAACCGAAAATCTGGTGCTGGAAGATGTCGAGGTCGCCATTGCCAAAATGACTGAACTCAAGGATATCGGTGTGCGATTCTCGATGGATGATTTCGGCACCGGTTATTCCTCATTGCAATACATCAAGCGCCTGCCGATCGCGCAGTTGAAAATCGATCAGTCCTTTGTGCGCGATATACTGACCGATCCTGGAGATGTGATGATGGTGCAAACCATTGTGGGGATTGCGCAAAACTTCGGTTACGATGTGATTGCGGAAGGGGTGGAAGAGCACGCGCAAATGTTGCCCCTGATTAAGCGCGGTTGCTGTAACTTTCAGGGGTATCTTTTCAGTCGTCCTGTTGCGCTGACTGAATTTGAGGCGCTAGTTGATGGCTGGGGATTGCGCGATAAGTGAATGTTAATTAATCGGAATACGGGAAATATGGAAAATATAAAATTGAATACGCGATTTGGCGAGCTAAGCATTGATCCGTCCAAAGTGATTACCTTTCCGAGAGGAATCCCAGGTTTCGAAGCCTGCACGAGGTGGACCCTGTTCCATGAATTGAACGAGTCGGGTAATGTGGTGAGTGGGGTAGTGATACACCTGCAGTCGATAGAGGATGAGAATGTCTCGTTGCCACTGACAGAACCGAATTTATTCGGTTTCAATTATCAGTTGGTGCTCACCGACAGTGAAGTGGCTGAGCTGCAGATGACGGATCCGGCCGATATGCTTGTTTTGACCACCCTGTCCGGCGGAAGAGGCGATGATGCGGTCCCGGGCAACATTCCGGCTGCGAATCTGTATACGAATATTTCCGCACCCATCCTGATCAATACCCGGACACGCATTGGCATGCAGAAAACCCTGGTGGGTCGTGAGTCAAGGATAGATTTTAATACCAGCGTTATTCTGTAATCCTCAAGGATTGCAAGCTGAATGTCATTTGGTTTTGTTGTTGCAGTCTGTGCGTTCCTTGCTGCGTCTGTCCATCCAGCAGGCGACCAGCGGCAGCATGAAAATTCCGCCCGGCAGAAGGAGTGGGATCAGGTAAGGGCTCAGCTTGGAGAGGGCGCGCAGGTTTTGAAGCAGAACCTTGCGTTCCTCTATGCTCCATTTTTCTCCATTGCGGTGTTTCATCAGCAGCGGAATCAATCCACGTACCTGACTCAGTTCACAACGGATGCGCTGGCTGTAATTTCCCCAGGGCTGGCTCATGCTGTGGCGGCAATGCTTCAGCAGGGCGATGCATTTTCTGCCGAGTGCCGTTATCATTTCATGGGTAAGCCAGTCTGATTTGAATATCTGGTAGCGGTGTCAGGCCAACGATGACCTGTAAGCCGCATTGTAACGAGGTTCAGGGAATATTTTTTCAACTTGTTATACCCCAGGATGCATCATGATTTTGCCTGTTTCATCCTGATATCAACATCGAGCAATGCACCTTGTACAACTTATCCACCACGCTTTTCGCTATTAATTGTTGATCAATTTCATTGAACAACTTTTTGCGTGCCGCATTCTACCAGAGGTGAGCGAAATCGGGGGGCTGCTGACATTGGCTGCCTTGCTGTCAGACTTGCAGAACAAGTGATGTTGGTGCGGCGTATGAGTCGCTGATCTTTAGTCCATCCCGGTTTTTCCGATTGCCTAAGGGTAACTGCCGAAGCGGAAAAACAGCGTGTCGGCGGATTGTCTCACTACAGATCAAACAGAACGATGGGTGGAATGATGGGTAAGCAACCATTGCGGCTTGGGAAGCCATGACTTACAAGGGGGATTGGCGGAAGCGGTGACTGCCTGAATATGATCCGATAATGTCCATTGTGGTTTATATATTACCAATAAAACAATAAGATGGGTGTTGTTCTTGTCCATTATTGTTCAGTATTGTCCGGTGTAAGTGACGTTGAAATGGTATACTGAATGGCATACTGGCAACGAACTTGGAAGGTTGTATGGCAACGCTAACCGACGTGAAGGCACGGAATGCAAAGCAAGAAAATGGAACTCTTCCTCATGGAGGGGTAACTGGTCTCACTCTACATCCATCATCTATTAAAGGGCATGGAAAGTGGGTTCTGCGTTATGCCAGTCCTGTTACAGGTAAGCGGCGTAATGCTGGCCTTGGAAGCTACCCAGATGTCGGCATTGCTGATGCTGGAAAACTAGCGCTTGGGATGCGAGAACAAATTGCACAAGGTATTGACCCGCTTGAGGCGAAGGCAAATGAGGCCAATGCTCCAACGGTGCCGAACTTTCAAGATGCAGTTAGGGCCTTGCATGCAGAGCTAATGCCAGGCTGGAAAAATTTCAAACACGGACAGCAGTGGATCAACACTCTGACGCAATACGCTATCCCAATCATCGGTCTACTTCCCCTCGACCAAATCCAGCCACGTCATATTTCAGATGTGCTGCGTCCAATTTGGTTAGATAAGGCTGAAACAGCAGGGAGAGTGAAGCAACGTTTACACGCTGTTATGGCATGGGGATGGGCGCATGGACATTGTGCTGCAAATCCTGTTGATGTGGTCACGCACCTGTTGCCACAACAGCCAGGGAAGTCTGTCAGAACGCAACATCAGCCCGCAATGCCTTGGAAGGATATTCCAATCTTCGTGGCAGAATATTTGCGTGGGGCCAGTCGTTACGATGTAACACGTGCCATGTTGGAGTTTTTAATACTGACCGCCAGTCGTTCTGGCGAAGTACGAGGCATGAAGTGGTCCGAGGTCGATTTGGACGCTAATATATGGTCTATACCTGCTGAACGTATGAAGGCGAAAATGCAGCATCGTGTGCCACTATCAAACCGAGCAGCTAAAATACTTGAAAATCAGCGGGGTCTGCATGCCACTCTGGTATTCCCTTCACCACGCGATCAAGTCGAACTTTCGGACATGGTGTTAACATCGTTTCTGCGTCGTGTGGATGCACCGAGCGACTCGGCAGGTCGAGTTGCTACTGCGCATGGTTTTAGGTCGAGCTTCCGTGACTGGTGCAGCGAGCAGGGATTTCCTCGGGATTTGGCAGAGCGATCACTTGCCCATGCCGTGCAAAACAAGGTTGAGGCAGCTTATCATCGGACTGATTTAATGGAACAACGCAGACCGTTGATGTCATCGTGGGCAGATTTCGTTTCTAGTGCCGTATAACTTTATAGGTTTTTATATGATCACCTCCAGCGCCGCAGCGCCACAGATCCGACTGAATACGTCCATCAACCTTTTGCTTGGTTGAACGTGGTTATTTGCCGCTGACAGTCAGCGCACCATACAGAGCGTGATCCCTATTTTTATTGAAAGTGAAATCACGATGGCTACGAAGACTGTTCTAACCTTGTCAAGACAGTGGTATTCGCTGCAAGACGCAGCTGAGAAAACTGGATTTGATGTTGATGATCTGATTGATTGGGCTGCCACGGGAAAAATTCAGCTTTATGTACTGGCTGATGGCTGGGTTGCTGGGCAGGTTTACGCAATTGACAATAATTGGGTTCATGATGGTGGGCCGCTCGTCAAAGGGCAAATTGATTTACCTGACTTATCCGGGGATGACGCTGCTGTAAGGTTTGCGGACTATTTAAAACAGCGTGGGATGCAGGATGAAAAAATTGGGGCTCATACTTTCTACGCTAAGCGTGGAATATTCGGACTAGCTTTTGATGTACCCTTGAAAGGACCTAAACCAGTCGCTGCGTTTTGTATTAGCCAATATTACAATGGTGAATCAAACGCTAAAATTGAGTTTGATGTGAATGTGATGCTCAATATTGTGGATCCGATTCAGTCGAGGTTCTTACGGACAGAGCCAGAAATTCTCGTTGCTGATGTGTTACAGCAGGAGCGGTTGGTCATTATGAGCGATGACCTTAAAAAATTTATTGACGCATTGCCCGTGGAAGATGAAACCGACATCGAACGTGAAAACTCAGTTATCCCATCGCATACACAA
Organism: uncultured beta proteobacterium; assembly: GCA_963784505.1. Taxonomy (GTDB): domain Bacteria; phylum Pseudomonadota; class Gammaproteobacteria; order Burkholderiales; family Gallionellaceae; genus Gallionella. Next base: position 73,740 of record CAWASY010000038.1, read on the forward strand.
TCTGTAAATGACTTACCCGCAGGCTTGAACAATCATGCGATAGCTATAATTTTTGACGATTTCCTCTGGGATTATGAAAAATGGAAAAAAAATCTTTCAGATCCCCCTATATGGCTTTCGGAAGCCAGGATGACTCTGGGTAGGAGAGGTGGTGAATCGGCTACTTGGAATCCAGTTTATATTGCTTGTTATCTTCAAGATAATAAAAAAATTCTTCTCTATAAATTGAACAATTTGTTTCTGGATAATCTGGCACTTAAGCCTTGGATTAAACAGTGGGAAGAATTCAAACTGATTTAATTCTTTCATTAAATCCGGTTGTCAAATCCGGCATTTTCGTATCAATTATTCTTATTCAGCCATATAAAAACTGAGTTTCAATAGCGGCGGGATTATTAGTGAAAATACCCGCTATATACAGTTCGCACCATGTTCAGTTGCATCACTAACTGACATGGCCGCAGCAACGCTTATCAATGAACATGGCCATGTTATCCCGCAAAGGAATAGCAATGATCACAAATGCACTAAAAAATTCACTCAACATCCTGCGCATCAAGCAGGTAATGGCTCGCTCTGGCCGTGGCCGCTCGTCGATCTACCAAGGAATTCAGGACGGTACTTTTCCCGCACCGATTAAATTGGGTGAACGCGCTGTCGGCTGGGTCGATTCTGAAATTAATAATTGGATCGAAAATCGTATCGCTGCCTCCCGCAACACTGAGGGCCAGTTTGCAGCAAAAGTAGTGCAGTTTTCGGCGAAGGCATCTGCACCGTTGAATCATGTTGCAGGATCGGAGGTCAGCCATGCTGCATAATGACGCTGTTCTGCCAGTAACGAACGATGCCGTAGATGTCACCCCGTCAGCCAGGAGCATGATCATTGATTCACGGGAGCCACTACTGACGTTTCTGCAACCGCTGCCCACAGCCGTTGCAGGTGGCGATGCATCAGATGATGACAGCATCGTGGAACAACTCGATGGCATGGTCGATCAATCGCCTGCGGTTGATGATATGGCCGAGGCCAGTAACGATGCGACGGCTGAACAGGCTCCCCTCAGCAACATCGAGCGTCTCGCCAATCGACATTTCGGCGGGCAGTTGATGTGCCTTAAGCGCAAGTTCATCGGCTATCGTTCAGGTTGCTGGACTAATGAGTTCACAGACTCACATGTCAAGTTCGTTTTGGCTAGTGATGATTTCGATCAATCAGACAGCGAACTCAACAAACTGCTCGGTAAGTTGCGTAATCGTTATTACAGAACCGAATTCCCTGTGTCGGTACAGCACAAATTATGCCTAGCCAATGGCACGCTGAATCTGTTGACAGGTGTGCTGATGCCTCATGATCCGCAGGATTACCTGCGTAACGAACTTAAGCATTCCTGGGACACCGATGCGAAATGCCCGAAGTGGTTGAAGTTCCTCGATGAACTGTTTTGTGGCGATTCCGATGCCGCTGAGAAAGTCATGTACTTGCAGGAAAAATTCGGCGATTGTCTGACGACATCAACTGCACAGGAGAATCTGTTGCTGCTACTGGGTAGTGGCGGAAATGGCAAGTCGGTCCTGATGGACGTATTGGCGGCGTTGATAGGTGAGGCCAATACCAAGCACACGATGGCAAGCAAGCTGGCTAAACAGGAGTACCTGGCTGCGCAGCAAGGAATGTTGTTGAATTTGGTGGCAGAGGTGCAGGCAAGTGCATTAAAAAATCCGGAAGTGCTCAAGGCGTACGTTTCGGGCAATAAAATGGATGCAAGGCCGTTGTACGGCAATCCATTCACGGTTAAACCGACTGCAAAACTGGTAATGGCGGCAAATGCATTGCCAAAAGTCATTGATGACTCGGAGGGGTTTTTCCGTCGCCTCACGATCCTGTTGTTAAACAACTGTTTTACCGGTCAAGGTCAAGGGCAGAATCGCAACCTTAGGGCTGAGCTTATCGAGGAGTTGCCAGGGATTTTGGTGTGGGCCGTTGAAGGCTATCAGCGTCTTGAACGCAATCAGACTTTTACTGTTCCAGCATCATCCATCGAAACGAAGGCTCGGTACGTGCTCGAGTCGGATGACAGCAAGTTGTTCATGGACGACTGTTTGGAAGTGGATCTGAAGGGGCGTGGTCTATTCCCTTCGGCGTTGTACGCACGCTATAACGAGTGGTGCAAGGACAATGGCGTGAAACCGAAGGCACTTGTTCCATTCGGTAAAAGTTTGCGGAAAGTGGGGCTGCTCAAAGGCACTCCTACCAATGCCGGGATTCCTTGGCGGGTGCGTTTTAAGACCAGTGCTGACAGCGTGGATACTGCTTCGGCAGTGTCGGTGATGGTAAGTGCGCCTGTGATAGTGGAAGCGGTTGTTGTTCAGGCTAATCCATCACCACGTAAACCTATGAATTCAGATGCGGTAGTGATCTTGTGATGGAATGATGGTCGGTTTGTAATATGTTTCATGGAGGCTGTGGTGGCAGCATTGATGCGGAAAGGGGCGTGATGGGAAACTGGGGTGTGATGGAAAGGTTGTGTGTTGTGCCGATGCATCCATCACCTCGTAACTTAATGATTCAGGAAAGGAATATTGGACCCGTGACGGATTGATGGACGCTTTGAAAAACTGCTGTAGCTAGGCGCACTGGCAAGGCAGGGTGAAATGCGCGGTCTGGTTGGTGAGATTTGCGTGGCAGTTGGTAGTGTTGAACACAGGGGCAGCTCGACGGAGTTGCCCTTTTTTCGCCTTGAAAATAAATATCGAATTTTTCCTTCACCCGTCAAATGCTGACCTAAAATCATAGTAAGGACATCAGGAATACACGCCAGATGCCATCAACACATGCCATCAACACAAGGAAAAAATCATGCAAACTGAAATCGTCAAACAGGCCGTCCACAACATGGGCGGCGTATCAAAGGTAGCCAATAAACTGCTGGTTTCAGCCAGTACCGTTTATAAGTGGACACGGCAAGGTCGTATCCCTGATCTGTATTTGGCCGAGAAGGTAGCGGATGCTTCGGGTTTTTCCGTTGCTCTGTTGCGTCCTCGGTTTGAGCAGTAGGCCGGTAATACGGCACTGCTTGTCATGTTGCTATTAGGGTGACAGACAAAACAAAACCCACCGAAACGCGAATTCTGGTGGGCTGAAATAAAGGAAACACATTCAATGTCTTATACGTATTTTAACCCAAACGAGGCTAGTGGTGCGCCTCAAACAACAGTAACACCAGGCTTTACCGCAGAAAGCACAGGCAGTGATCCGATAGCCATAGCGAAGGAAATACTGATGCATCACCACAATGTCCGCAATGGATTAAGCTTTGAAGGCACCAAGGACCTGGCGCTGGAATGCGTCGATGAAATTCTGGAACACTGGCTGCCTGATGGAGAGCAACGCGGTGCCGAGTATGTCGCTTACAATCCATTGCGTAACGATAGTGGCCTCGGGTCATTTCAGATTAATACCGAAAAGGGGGTCTGGGCCGATTTCGCTACCGATGATAAGGGCAGTGATTTGATTAGTCTTGTCGCGTATCTGGATGGCTGTGAATTTCAGACCGATGCCGCTGTAAAAATCCTTGAGTTCATTGCTGGCTTCAAGACAGACGATGCCACAATCGTGGTCAAGCGCCAGGCAAAACCAAAGGCGTCCAGCATCCCTGAGTTTACTGCCATCATGCCGATACCGGAAACCGCTGAGAGAAACCGTCCGAAATTTTTCGGTTCGGAGCTTGGTATGCCGACAGCGATATGGACATATCGCAATGCGGCGGGTCAGCCGTTGTTTTACGTGAATCGGTTTAATAACGATACCGGTAAAGCCTTCCTGCCCCAGTGTTATTGCACTAATCTTTCAGGATTCCCGCAGTGGAAAAACATCGCTCCACCTACCCCACGCCCAGCCTACGGATTGGATCGCTTGGCTGCACGACCTGATGCCATCGTCCTGTTTAATGAGGGCGAGAAGTCTGCCGATGCAGCACAGCGTTTATTTCCAGAACTGGTTGCAGTCACTACCATGAATGGGGCGAAGTCACCGGATAAGACAGATTTCACTCCCTTCGCTGGTCGTAAAATTTACATCGCACCGGACAACGATGAGCCTGGCACAGTCTACAAGGACAAGCTGATTCAGTTACTAAGTGTGGCTGGAGCTGAGGTTGTCGGTGTGCTGCGTCTGGATATGCTGGTCAAGGATGGGCTGCCGCTGGCGAAGGGTTATGATCTTGCAGATGCCGAGACTGATGGTTGGACAGCCGCAGCGTTTGAAGCGTTGGGGGAGGCGTTGTGGGAGCCTGTCAGCAGTGTTGATCCCGTTCCACCAAGTCCATCGTCTGGCGCACCTAAGCCAGCCCAGAAGGGCGAAGCTTCGAACAAGGAAAAGCGCACATCCGATCTTGAGTATGTCATGCAGTTTTCCGAGCAAAACCATGGCGGAAATGTCGCTCACTTCAGTAATCAGGTATTGGCCTACACCGATGGATATTGGCCTTCGCTTGATGTGAACGCCGAGATCAAATTCCCGCTGTTGCAACTGATGGGTGACGTGAAGGCAACCAGAGTGAATGCGGTTACCGAGTTGCTCAAGATGCAATTCGCCAAATTGCCAGCGACGTTCGAGCGCAGTGATGGCCTGACATGCCTGAACAACGGTACGTTGAATCCATTGACGGGTGAACTGTTGCCGCATGCAGTCGAGCATCACCTGACCAACAAGCTGAACATCACGTTCGATGAACAGGCTGAGTGCCCGCTGTGGGAGCAGACGCTGAATGAAATCTTTGCCCCTGACGCTGATCGTGTAGAAAAAATCCAGCTGCTGCAAGAGTACATCGGTTATTGCCTGATTCCTGATACCCGCATGTGCAAGTTCGTGTGGATGATCGGTCCGGGTGGTAATGGCAAATCGCTGATTCTTGAAATGGTGGAAGAATTGATCGGCAATGCGAATATCACGAATTCACACATCGACCGATTTCAGGAAAAATTCGTCCGTGCAGAGTTGCAAGGTAAGCTAGTCAATATCAGTTCAGAGATGAACTCCGATGCGACGGTTGCGGATAGTTACCTGAAGCAGATCGTTTCCGGCGATACAGTTGAAGCCGAGCGTAAGCACGAGCCGTCATTTTCGTTCAAGCCCTACGTCAGGATCATCGCATCGACCAATAAGTTGCCACGACTTCAGGATCATTCCGATGGCTTTGCGCGGAGAGCAATCTTCTTGTCGTTCAACCGCAAGTTTGCCGAAATTGAGCAGGACAAGGATCGCAAGGCCAAGTTGATCTTGGAAATCGCAGGTATTTTGAACTGGGCTGTAGCGGGGTTGCAGAGACTGATGGAGCGTGGCAAGTTTGAGATACCTGCTAGCTCGATTGCTGCGGTGGAAAACTACCGACTGAACTCTGATCCGGTCAGGCAGTTTGCTGATGAGTTCCTCCAGAAAACTACGGATAAATCACAGATGGCTGCGAGTGGTGAGTTGTTCGAGCATTTTAAGGCTTGGTGCATAATCAACAATTACAAACAGATGGGCAGCAATACCTTCGCAGAGCGTTTGACTGCTGTTGGTTTTGAAAAAAAGAAGGTCAAGAGGGGGATGATATGGGATGCTGCATATATTGATCCAAGTGCCATCCAGTCAGTGGTGAGCACGCCACCTTACGTCAGCAAATATACGGTCTAAGGTGCAGGGTAGGTGCAGGGTTGGTGCAGGGTCTAGGTCGTACCCTTCACCGCTAGAACGCCTATAAACAAGGGCATTCAGGCAATTGGTGCAGGGTGTGTAGGGTTTTTCTAATATTAATACAAAATTTTAGTCAGCTATGGATAAGAATAGTTGGGCTGTATGGTCTGATGTAGCTATAAAAAAATATTTGTATAAATGTTGGGCGTACCCTGCACCCTGCACCTTTGGTCGTAATCGACTGATTTAGTGGTGTTATAGTGGTGCAGGGCTTGCTCCAGACCCTGCACCTACCCTGCACCTTTTTGATCGATTCAACTGGTAGCTTAACAACATTGCTGGCAAGATGCTGGGTAACGCTACTCTAGATCAACAGGCTGCGGTTAATACTAAGGAGCAGTTCGGGGAGCGGATTGGGCGTCCGATTAGCTATGAAAAACTGGTAAGACGGCTAGGAGTGGAGTTTTTACCAAGGTAGATTTGCAACAAAAAGGATGCATGAAAAATGGATGAAACCATAAAGTTTCTTAGTAAATTGGCTCAATTGATTGGCAGCTTAATCCTGTTTTACCTACTCGTTGTTTTCGTAGGGGGAGTCGTTCAGATTGCGGAGGCTGCTGATCGAATTTACCTAGGGCTAGGGCAACCGATCTTCTTTGTACTGGTATTGCTGCTGGTCGGTTTGGTTTTATCCCCACTGTATATTTACTTCAAATTCCCTAAAGCACTTATTCCTCCAGAGAAAGACTTTGGGCCAGAGCATGAGCAGTACATGCTGCAACTACGGAAACGCCTAATTTCAAATCCTAAGCATGGCATTGCCATAAATAACGATGCGGATGTAAAGCTGGCTCTTGCTGTCTTATCAAAGGAGACGGATCAAGTCATTCGCAAAACAGCAGGTGCGGTATTTATCGGCACGGCTATTATGCAAAATGGCAAGCTCGATGGACTAATTTCATTGGTGACACAAGTGAAAATGGTCTGGGCAATTGCGTGTATTTATCAGCAGCGACCATCACCTAGGCAGATGATTTACCTATATTCCAACGTGGCAGTAAGCGCATTGCTTGCTGAATCAATTGAGGATATTGATCTCTACGAAGTCATTTCCCCTTTACTCTCATCGGCAGGCTTTAGTGCACTGGGAGCTATTCCTGGTGCATCGCTCGTGATTAACAGTATAGCCAGCGGTACTTCAAACGCTTTTCTTACGATTAGGGTTGGCTGTATAGCTAAACAATACTGTGAAGCTACGTCTCAGTTGAATAAGTCTGATGTGCGTAAAAGTGCAACGCTTGCAGCGGCAAAAATGGTCGGAAGTGTCGTAAAAGAAAATAGTGGGAAAATACTCTCGGAATCTATGAAGGTTGCACTTAACGGAGTGAAATTTGCAGCTGGTAAAGTTGGTGAATCAGTTGTGCAAGGGGCGCAGGCAGTTGGTAATGTTGCTGGCGAAGCAATCAATGGAGTAAAGGCTGCCACCAGCAAAACCCTTGATGTGGCTAAACAGGGGGCGCAAGCAGTTGGAGGTGTTGCAGGCGATACGGTCAATGGAGTAAAGGTCGCCACCAGTAAAACCCTTGATGTGGCTAAACAGGGGGCGCAAGCAGTTGGTAATGTGACCGGTTCAGCTGTTGAGGCTGCTAAAAATGCAACAGGGAAAGTTTCAGGTTCTGTTGTGAGTGGTGCTCAATCGGTAAAAATTGGCATGGGCGCAGCTGTTGATTCAACAACGGGTTTTGTGAAAAGCTTGGCTGGCAGGAAAGAGTAGCGGGAGTGGGTGGGGTTAAGGCGATTCTGCGTAATAAGGTTCACTGACTCCAGTTCGGCCATAACGGCCAGCTAGAACCATCAATGATGGTTTTCCGATACCGACCATTTGGAAAAAATCTATTTCAGCTAGCGGGGACTTTTCTGAGTGATATTAGAGCGTAATATAGCCCGATCATCAACACCTGAGTTGCAGTGTATCGGGGGATGAATAGTCCCTTTGGTCTATAGTCTGTATGGCCTTTTTCGTGTAGATTGCTATGGCAAAAACTGAAGGGGATAACGATGGGTTTGATGTCGATGTTCAAAGGATTGATTGGCGAGACGATGGGTTCCCTCGCCCACACGATCATGCTGGACAAAAATATTTACCGTGAGCTAAATAACGTCACCATTCCCACCCATGACGGTACTACGCAAATAGACCATGTCATCGTCTCACGCTTTGGCATATTCGTGATTGAGGCCAAGAATATGAACGGATGGATATTCGGCAATGAGAAATCTGCTGAATGGACGCAGTGTTTTCCCGGCGGCAAGTTCAAGTTTCAGAATCCGTTGCGCCAAAATTACCGCCATACCAAATGCCTGTCAGAATTTCTTGGGATCGAGCATGGAAAGATACATTCACTCGTCATGTTTTGGGGGGATAGTATATTCAAAACACCTATGCCTGAAAATGTGCTGTGTAAGGGATACTCGTCGTATATAAAGGGAAAATCAGAAGTTTTACTTGCCGACGATGAAGTCGAACAGATTGTGTTGGCCATCCAGGCAGGAAAATTGCCTAGAACATGGTCAACACACAAGCAACATGTCGCATCACTTAATGAGCGTCATGCAAGGCCAGATATTCAAATAGTTGATACTATTGTCGGCAAACCTTCATGCCCAAAGTGCGGCAGCGTCATGGCAAAGCGAACTGCGAAGAGTGGAGCCAATTCAGGCGGGATGTTTTGGGGATGTACCAATTTCCCAAAGTGCAGGGGCATCATAACTATTTAAAAAATATGAATTTCTCAGATTGGATGCCCTGTCACTACTGATGATGTTGCACGTTTGAAACATCCGGCAATACCACACGGAATCTGCCAACTCGTTATCCCGATAAAAATATGACAGTCGAATCCTTGCCCAGCTTCACGCCTCCTGCCGCTAAACTGTGGGCTAATCTCAAGCCGGAAAGTAAGAAGCTACTGCTGGCTAATGTCTGGTGCAGCAGGTGTGGCGACATGGTGACGATCACTAACTTTACCGGAGCGGTCAGGGGCGGCGATTTGTTGCTTGTGGGAAAATGCGCTGAGTGCCGTGGCGATTTGGCAAGGGTAATTGAGTCGAGTTAGGTGGCTGTATCCAAAAATATGAAGCGTCGGGTGAACGCAGCCAGTCGTAGACTAAGCGAAGTTGCTAACAATAGAAGTTGCCAGTGGCAATGCTGCCAGTAGTGATACAACGCTGGCTACAGCCCAGCGGAAGATTCGGGCGATACCGTCGAATGCGTCTTTCACTTGTTGCTCCTTGTCGTGATTGCATTAGGTTGTCGGTATTTACCGAACTATGCGTCTGACAGGGATTGAATACCCGAGTTTCTTTGTCGTGAATGATTCATGCTAGGGCGGCGTAATATCCTACGGCGATTGTTTGTTTTGAAACTATGCCATCAGTGTAAAATCCACCCCATGAACCGATCTGACCTTATCCTCAAACTAGCCGAGCAATTCCCGCAGCTGATAGCCAAAGACGCTGAGTTGTCGGTCAAAGTTATCCTTGATGCGATGAGCCGTACGCTGTCAAAAAATGGCCGTATAGAGATTCGTGGCTTTGGCAGTTTTTGCCTGAATCACCGACTACCTCGCAAGGGGCGCAATCCGAAGTCGGGTGATATTGTGCAGGTTCCGGCTAAATATGCGCCGCATTTTAGAGCTGGCAAGGAACTGCGGGAGAGGGTGGACAAGCTGTGAAAATTGTTACTTACAACTTGCATTTTGGCGGACATAAAAAATCTGGCAATCATTGGCAAAAAGTTCTCGATGAGCTGTCGCCTGATCTGTTCTTTGCGCAAGAGTCATTTTTTCCAAGCGATTATTTCCCTGAAGATAGGTCAATACCACTTGGTAATTCCAGTCTTTGCGAATTGACAGCTTCGAAGTGGGGGAGTGCCATTTATTCAGCCAAGTATCATTTGGAAGCTGTGGCTATTCCCGATGAGTTCCACGGTTGGCTAGTCGGTGCGAAAATTAATAGTTTTTCGATTGGTGGTGTTGATGCTGGAAACGTCATGGTATTTAGTGTTCATGCGCCATCACCTGGTTCCTACGAAAAATCAGTTGGTAAAATGTTAGACTTTATTGAGTCCGTTGCAGATGGGTGTGAGCTTATTCTAGCTGGTGATTTCAATATTACGACGGCCTATCGACATAAAGACGAAATGTTGAAAAATACTAATGGGGAATTGGCGATTCTCAAACGGTTACGTACCTCATTTGGCCTTGTTAATGCATGGCAGGCAATTCACCCGAATGGAGATTTACCACAAACTTTGCGTTGGTCTGGAGATCAAGGTCAGCCATATCACTGCGATGGGATTTTTATTCCATGTTCTTGGATTCGATATATTGAATCGTGCGAAGTTGATGCTGCTAGATTTGGTGACATGAGTGACCATTATCCAATTGTGGTAAATTTGATTGCATAATTCTGATTGCTTATGCCACGGAGAAATCACCATAATGTCTATGTAATCGAACTTTCGAAGGACGTGCTCTACGAGGGTAAGTTCAAAAAGTACAATCCCGGCTACGTTGCAGGGAAACCATGTGTGTATGTCGGTATGACTGGGTTAGACCCCGATGTGCGTTTCGACAAGAACAAAGCGGGAATACAATCGATATATTATGCAACGTGGATTGTAGGTCTATTCGAATATGCCGCTGTATCATGCGGATTAAATGGGTAATATTAAAGATGAGTATTGAACAGCCAAAACCAGATTCTAAAAAATATGCCGATTTAATTAGCGAGATTCAGAAAGGAATTATCAAAATACCGAAATTTCAGCGGGACTTTGTCTGGACTATTGATAAGACCGCCAAGCTGCTCGACAGTATTTTAAAGGGGTATCCCATTGGGACCTTTATTCTATGGCAAACCAATGAGCGAATTAACGATATCAAGAACGTTGGGAATCTCGATATTCCAGATACACCTGACGGTGTCAAGGTTCAGTATGTGTTGGATGGACAGCAGCGCATAACCTCGTTATTTGCTGCCTACCTAGGCGCTCAAATACAGAAAGTCGGCGAGAAGAAGATCACCGATTACGCTAACATCGTCGTCAATCTTGATGTAGATATCAATGACAACGATGAGCAAGTTATCACCGAAGACCCTACCAGTAAAAAGTCAATTTCCCTTTGTGATGTACTAAACTTCAGTTATGCAAAAGCCAGAGAACTTTCCAATCGATTTAGTGAAGACGATCTCCAGAAGATTGATAGCTATTCTACTGCCTTTAAGACTTATGAATTCTCGACGGTTGTTCTCAGAAAGGAGGACATTGATTCAGCTATTGAGGTATTTACCCGTATCAATACTGGTGGACAAACTCTGACCTTATTCGAGATTATGTCGGCAAAAACATACGACGAGTTGCAGAAGTTTGACATGCAGGTTAAATGGGATGATTTCATCAAAGAATTAAAGGATATAAAATACGAAGGCGTCTCAAATACTGTTGTGCTTAGTCTGCTGGCACTGCTGCACAGTCGAACCAAAGAATGCAAGCGTAAAACCATTCTGGCACTGGATAAACAGGTGATAATTGATGGTTGGTGTGGCGCAATTTCAGCACTTAAAGATAGCATTGATTACTTTCGCACTACTTATAGGATTCCGGTTTCGCAGTTACTGCCCTATGATTCACTATTAGTGCCTTTTGCCTATTTCTTTGTACAGAATAATGGAAAGCCCAATGCTGAACAGCGCAAATACATGGAAGAATTTTTTTGGCGCATGTCACTGTCGTTCCGTTATTCCAGTTCGACCGAATCCAAGCTTGCTCAGGATGTAAAGCGCATCGATCAAATTCTGGATGGGCAGCGTCCTGATTATAGCGATATTAAGGTTTCGCTAGATTCACCACAGGCTCTAATCGACACTAATTTTAGTGCTGGAAACAGTTATTGCAAAGCAATACTGTGTTTGTTGGCCTATCAGGAACCCAAAGATTTTCAGGATAACGGCAAGGTTATTCTCGATAATTCCTGGTTAAAGGTAGCCAGCAGTAAGAATTACCATCATTTCTTTCCCAAGGCACACCTCAAAAATGGGACCGTTTTGAATATCAACAGTTTGATGAATATAACCTTCGTCAGTGATCATTTAAATAAGCGTAAGATCGGAGCCAAGGCACCTTCTCAGTATATTGCTGATTTTTATGATGAGAATAGCCAGATCAACAAGGCTCTGCAAAGCCACTTTATTGATTTAAATGGTTTTGGTATTGAGAGCGACGATTATGAGGTTTTTTTAAGTGCCCGCGCTAAACGTATCTATGCCGAACTTAAGTCACGCATTGACCTCAGTCATAAGGAACCCTCCAACGAAGATGTGCAGGAGTTGATTCTTGCTGGCGAAAGCGATACTGTCGAATTTAAATCCACACTGCGTTATGACCTACGCAGTAAAGAGGTAAATAAAAAACTCGAATACGTTATTACCAAAACCATTGCAGCCTTTATGAATAGTGAGGGTGGTAATTTATTCATTGGTGTCGACGATAACCTAAATATGCTGGGATTAGCTGATGATATTTCCACGTTAGCTAAATCAAATATCGATGGGTTTGAGCTGCATCTGATTGAAATTATAAAGAAGTTTATCGGTGTAGGGACTATGTCACACATCAAAATCACCTTCCCTGTTGTTGAGGATGCACAGATTTGTCGGGTTAAAGTTTCAAAGAGCAGTAGACCTATATTTACCCAATTTGAAGGCAAAGAAGACTTTTTTGTCCGTAGTGGCTGTTCATCTCAACCTCTGACCCGTGAAGACCAAAGCACATATGAAAAATCACATTGGGGTTGACAGACACAGATGCTATCACGCAAATTGTTGGTGCTATGAGCATAGTGCTTGCAACATATGAACAAGCTTGAGATTCTGCGCATTCCGTCAAATTTGTATCCCCAGATTCGCTAGAACAACTCTGTGGATAACTGGCATTTCGCCTGTCCCATCATCCATCTACTGATCAGCCTAAAAAACAGCCCCCCAATTCTCCGGGGCGCTGTTTAATAACTACGAAAAGACCATCCAGCCTAGTAGCCAAAGCCAAGCTGCACATAAGCCGATCACGATGACCGGCAGAACGATAAATATGAAAACGCCTTGCAGCAGTATCATAATGGCACTCCCACTCCGGCCTTCTTGTCCAGCTTCGATTGCAGTGAAGCATTGCCGCTACCTGTCACACCCTCATTGCCAGCATTGCCCTCAGTCCCGTTCCCCTCTGGATAAAACTCTTCCAGCACAGCCGGTATCTCGTCCTCACTTTCTTCGAACGCCCCATTTGCAAAACCTGCCCGAGCGCCAACGGTCTGGTGCGCAACCCGGTGGAAATAAGTATGCAAAAACGGGCTATATCTCCGCAGCGGGTCGCTGCCTGGTGATGCAGACGCAGCTCGCAGGACATCGGCTCATCATGGTGCTGCTGGATTCCGCCGGGAAGTATTCCCGCATCGGTGACGCCGAGCGCATCCGCAAATGGATGCGCGAGCAGCCGCTGTTGTCCAGCTTGACAGCGCCGGCGACTCAGCCGGCGCGGTAGCCCAGGGCCGAAGAGGATCCGCGGCCGTGGATTTCACGCGGTCGGTCCAGCCGTCTTCCAGCCGGTCAGCCGGCGCAGAAATCGACAGCCCCGGCGAGCAACTTGCCCTGGTCGTCGTAGACGCCCGCTGCCACGCAGCGCTCCCAAACCCCAAACCCCAAACCCCAAACCCCAAACCCCAAACCCCTAGTAGTTCGCATGACTAGAGACGAGTTGAGTAATGCTTTGTTGGCCCAACCCCGAGCATTTAACTCCTGCTCGCCGTGAATTAAAAAAAATCAGAATACAACCCTGACTATAGTATGATGCAACCAAGCGAGTTCGGGAAGAGGAATCCTAGCACTAGCCTGCAGCAGAGTTGTGTCAACATTTCAACAAGTCGAGAGGAGATTACACCCTGAAACTTCACCGAAGTTTTCCACTCGTTATCTGAAGGGTTAAACCAACATTCCGCGCTGAAGCTGGAATTGCAAAAGGGTCGCAAGACGAACGTCTCGACCGATCTACACAGAAGAGAGAAATATTCGTTGGAGGATATCCCCAAAGACACACCAAAAAAGAACTTTCTTGGGCTTTTTCGTATTTCGGTCGAGTTACCCATGTCAGGATCATGTCCAAACCTGATGGCTCTTCTCGGGGCTTCGCATTCGTGAAATATAAACACGTAAGAAGCGCTGAGGCTGCAGTCAAAAGAGGATTTCTGACATGTTGGGAGACATCACTACAGAAATCCGAAGTGGGTTATCCGTCAACCGGTCAGCAAGTTTACAAAGATCTCAGACTCAAGTGCAAAGTTTTTATTGGAGGAATCTCATCAAAACTTCAGCACTCTGACATCTTGAACTATCTGTCTCTATATGGAGAGGTTCTCGATTTTATTCCAGCCCAAGACCCAATCACAGGCCACTTCAAAGGCTTTGGGTTCGCTACCTTCGCAGAACAATCAAGTGTGGATCTGTTTCTTTCCCAAAAGAAGGGACACAAGATTAACGGATTCCGCATCAAGTCAGGCCCAGCTGTTCTCAAGAAGGAAGTTTCAGAAGGCTCTCAAAAGCATTCGCCCAACACAAAACAAATTCCCAAAAAAGCAGCATCAGGCTCTGAGAATGGCTCATGGAGTCAAATTTCAGTTTCCACCTCACACAAGAGGTGGATATTTTGGAACATCCAGAAGAGAACCTAGTTTTTAATCTTCGGGTCACAAAGCCAACATTTGCAAGAATGAGGCATTCTCACACCCCCACCGGCAGTCAAGGAAACAGGCCGGACAGTTCCTAACGAACAAAACCTACTCCAGACTCAACAACTGCCAGTGATCAAAACTGGCAGAAAGGCAAATAAAATGAGTCTGGAGTGCTACTAACAGCCCTCGGTTGTGTGGTTCTCGAAGAAAAACACACCGAATGAAGTCCTCCTGACAGAAGAGCTCCGATCCTCAACAATCAATTGCAAGAAAGCAACTTAGGAGTGTTAGCCACAGCACACTCCTAGAAACCAAAGAAATACTATACGGCAGGCAAGAAAGCAATCAAATTGAAAGTTTGGTTCTCTCGATGATCAGAGGACAGTTACAACGTCTGTACCAACAACTACACCTGTTTACTGACAATCGGTGCACATTTGTTATGGCTGCAGCCTTAATTGCTGTTCAAGTGGAGTTCTCTAGAAGCACGAGAAGTTGTTCACAGACCTTGCAAGAATTCCAGCAATCGTAAGAGATAAAGAAACAAGAATCTTTAGTATGCAGACTATGAAGTTTGTTGTTAGATTGACTCTGGGTTAGGAACGAGGTCTGAGATGTCACATCAGATAACATTGTCAACTTGGTTGAACTAGTACAGCTAAATCACCATAGCTTCAAGGTGAGAGAATGAAAATCAGTAACTGGTAGAGCAATTCTGTTCGAGTTTGTTTCACTTTGTCAAGATTATGGATTCCTCAAAACAAGTTTTGTGTGTCAAAGTCGAGCAAACTCTCAACAAACGGTGTTCTCCAGAGATGAACGAATATAAGTACGATCACAGAGTGTAAAGAGATGTAAAACTAACTTTCCCAGAGGGATGTACAAAAGATCAGCACAACTCACTACGAACAAGGGGTTTGGGGTTTGGGGTTTGGGGTTTGGGGTTTGGGGTTTGGGGTTA
>CAWASY010000039.1:0-13411 GCA_963784505.1 uncultured beta proteobacterium
AAATCGGTCGTCGAGGTCGCGTTTACCGTGCTGCATTCGGGTGGCAAGTTCGACAAGGAATCGGGTGGCGCATACCGTTTTGCAGGTGGATTGCATGGGGTTGGCGTAGCCGTTACCAATGCACTCTCCACGGCGGTTGAAATCACGGTTTATCGTGAAGGGGGCGAGCATTATCTTCGATTCGAACACGGCATTGCGCTTAATCCATTGGTACAGGTTGCAAACTGCCCAAAGCGCAAAACCGGCACCGTGGTCAGGGCCTGGCCGGATGCTAGCTATTTTGACAGTCCTGCAGTCAATCTGGCACAACTGGAACGCGCGCTGCGCGCCAAGGCGGTTTTGCTACCGGGCGTGACGATTACGCTCAATAACGAGAACACCGGTGAGAGCCGTTCCTGGGTTTATCCCGATGGATTGCGCGGCTATCTTAATGAGGCGCTGGCAGAAACCGAGTTGGCTGCACCCATCTTTACCGGTGAACGTTATGTGGCGCGTGATGGCGATGACACTTTTGTCGAGGGGGAAGGGGCTGCATGGGCATTTGCCTGGGCCGAAGAGGGAATGATTACGCGTGAATCCTATGTCAATCTGATTCCAACCTGGTCGGGTGGCACGCACGATGCCGGCATGCGCGACGGTGTGTATAACGCCGTCAAAAGTTTCATTGATCTACATGGTATGTTGCCCAAAGGCATCAAGCTGACTTCGGAGGATGTGTTCTGTCGCGTCAGCTTCGTGCTGTCCGTGCGTCTGCTCGATCCTTCGTTTCAGGGACAGACCAAGGAAAAGCTGGTGTCGCGCAATGCGCTGAAACTGGTTTCAACCATGCTGGGCGACCCGTTGCTGTTGTGGTTGAACGAGCATGTCGAATACGGGAAAAAAATTGCTGAAATTTCCATCAAGCAGGCGCAAAGCCGGATGAAATCGACGCAAAAAATCGAAAAGAAAAAGGGTTCGTCGGTTGCTGTGTTGCCCGGCAAGTTGACCGATGCGGCGGAATTCAATCCGGCGCGTAACGAATTGTTTCTGGTCGAAGGGGATTCAGCCGGCGGTTCGGCCAAGCAGGGGCGCAACAAGGAATTTCAGGCTATTTTGCCGTTGCGTGGCAAGGTGCTCAATACCTTTGAAGTGGATCGTGACCGGCTGTTTTCAAATGCCGAGGTACACGACATCGCGGTGGCAATCGGCGTCGATCCTCATGGTATGGACGACAAGGCCGATCTTGCCGGTTTGCGTTATCACAGCATCTACATCATGGCCGATGCCGACGTCGATGGCTCGCACATCGCGACGCTGTTGCTGACGCTGTTCTTCCGCCACTTTCCGAGACTGATTGCGGCCGGTCATATCTATCTGGCACAACCACCGCTGTTTCGTATCGATGTGCCAGCGCAGGGCAAAAAACCCTTGCGCAAGCTGTATGCGCTCAATGCGGACGAACTCGAATCAATCGAGGATCGCATGCGTAAGGAAAAGGTGCGCGAGGGTTCATGGAGTATTTCTCGCTTCAAGGGGTTGGGAGAGATGAATCCGCTACAGTTATGGGAGACCACCATGTGCCCGGATACCCGGCGTGCATTGCGGGTCGAGCTTGATGGGCGGTCGTTTTTGGCGGCAGAACAAACCATGAGCATGTTGATGGCAAAAAAGGAATCGGGTTCCAGACGGGAATGGCTGGAATTTCACGGAAACGAGGTAACAGGCGATGTCTGATATTCAGAATGAGTTGTTCGAGGAGGATATATTGCCGACAGTCGGGGATGAGGTAGTGGATGAACAGCTAGCAGCTGTCACATCGGGAGGTGGTGGGAGGCGGTTCTTACCCCTGCCGGCGCTGCCGGATGGCGATTCCGTACCGCTGGCACAGTATGCTGAACGCGCCTATCTGGAATATGCGGTATCGGTTGTTAAAGGGCGTGCCTTGCCGGATGTGTGCGATGGACAAAAACCGGTGCAGCGCCGCATTTTGTATGCGATGCGGGAGATGGGTCTTACGCATAACAGCAATTTCGTCAAATCCGCACGCGTGGTCGGCGAAGTGCTGGGCAAATTTCATCCGCATGGCGATTCCTCCGCCTATGATGCGATGGTTCGCCTCGCACAGAATTTTTCGTTGCGCTACCCGCTAATAGACGGGCAGGGCAACTTCGGTTCACGGGACGGGGACAATTCCGCCGCGATGCGCTACACCGAAGCGCGCCTGACGCCGATCGCCTCCTTACTGCTGTCCGAACTGGACATGGGTACCGTGGACATGATCCCGAATTACGACGGACATTTTCAGGAACCTGCCATGCTCCCCGCACGGCTGCCCATGGTGTTGCTCAATGGCGCATCCGGCATTGCGGTCGGTATGGCGACCGAAATACCGTCA
Organism: uncultured beta proteobacterium; assembly: GCA_963784505.1. Taxonomy (GTDB): domain Bacteria; phylum Pseudomonadota; class Gammaproteobacteria; order Burkholderiales; family Gallionellaceae; genus Gallionella. The sequence goes on from CAWASY010000039.1 coordinate 2,375, forward strand.
CATAACCTGCGCGAAGTAGGATCGGCTGCTGTCTTGTGCGTCAAAAATCCGGATTGTTCCGATGCCGAATTGCTCGCACCGATCACAGGTCCTGATTTGCCCAGCGGCGGACAGATCATTTCATCGCCGCAGGAGGTACGAGATTGTTACCGTACCGGGCGCGGATCGCTGAAGATGCGTGCACGCTGGCATGTCGAGGAACTGGCGCGCGGTCAGTGGCGTGTGGCGGTGTATGAATTGCCACATGGGACTTCCTCCAAAAAAATCATGGAGGAAATCGAGGAACTGACTAATCCCAAGGTCAGGGCCAACAGGAAGGGCTTGACGCCGGATCAGGTACACAACAAACAGCTGATACTCTCGGTGCTGGACAGGGTGGTTGACGAGTCTGACAAGGATCAGGCGGTGCGTCTGGTCTTCGAACCCAAGTCGGGCCGCCAGACGGTCGATGAGCTGATGACCATCCTGCTGGCGCACACCAGTCTGGAGAGTTCGCTTTCCATCAATATGGTGATGATAGGGATTGATGGCCGGCCAAAACAGAAAGGTATCGTCGACATTATCCGTGAATGGGGACAATTCAGGTTGGCTACAGTTAGACGCCGCTGCGAACACAGGCTGGCACAGATCAACGAGCGCATCCATGTGCTGGAAGGTCGCATGGTGGTTTTTCTCAATCTGGATGAAGTAATCGCGTTGATACGTGAATCCGATGATCCCAAGGCAGCACTGATCGCACGCTTTGATCTGTCTGATCGCCAGGCCGAGGATATTCTGGAGATTCGCCTGCGCCAACTGGCCAGGATGGAAGGCATTAAGATCGAGCGCGAACTCAAACAATTACGGGAAGAAGGCGACGATCTGGGGCGGGTGCTGGGTTCGGATGCCCTGCTGCGTCGACGTGTGGCCAGGGAAATGGAAGAGGATATCAAGGCATTTGGCGATGACAGGCGCACGTTGATCGAGCAGGCAGAGCGTGTGCAGCTTAATGCCGTGGTCGTTGATGAGCCGGTGACCGTGATCATTTCGCAGAAGAATTGGGGGAGGACGCGTCTGGGACATGGACTAGATTTTTCTGGTCTGGCCTTCAAGGAGGGCGATGCAATGCTGGCCATATTTGAGTGCCGTACCACGGACCAGTGTGTGGTGATCTGCAGTAACGGGCGGGTTTGTAGCGTCCCGGTGCATCAATTGCCTGGTGGGCGGGGCGATGGTGTGCCATTGACTACCCTGATCGAGCTGACGGCGGGTGCCAGAATCGTTCAGGTGATTTGCGCTTCAATCGAGCAGAATGTGTTGCTGGCCACGTCGGCCAGCTTCGGCTTTGTTTGCACGCTGGGCGATATGGTGGGCAGAAACAAGGCAGGCAAGCAATTTATCACCATAGACGGCGATGAGCAGATACTCGCGCCGGTGCTGTTTGAGTCTGCCTCGATGGCGCAGGTGGTGTCGGTTAGCGGATCGGGGCGTTTGCTGGCTTTTCCCTTGCCCGAGATGAAACGCTTGGCTTCCGGCGGCAAAGGACTGGTCGTGATGGGGCTGGAGGAAAATGATACGCTCGCGGCAGTGACGGTCGCGTTGCCGGGCAAGGTGACGGTCACTACCCGCGCTGCTACGGGTCGAGAGCAGATGGTAAGGCTTTCCGAGACTGAGTTGCAGAATCATTACGGAAAACGGGCGAGGATGGGCAAAATGCTGCCGATCAAGGGCCGGGCCGTGGTGGTGGGTGTTAAAGCGGCTAATTAACCGGCAGGGCAGGACGGATAGTTATAGTGCGGTTTTTTGCCTTATAAAATTGACAGGTTTGCCCGGATGCTTCAATGACATCAAGGATGGGCTGCCGGCGGCTTTTGAAGTCAAGTGCGCGGCAGCCGTACTGGAAATTCGCATCATGGGTAATATGATAATGCAGGCATCGCCTGCAGTTTGGTACCATTGATTCTGTCATTTGGCCGACTATTTCTTGATTTGTGCATCCTGAATGTCACGCAATTCGCGCAGGTCGGACTCAATGGTAGAAAGTTGATAAAAACTGCCGCCGGCGCGTTTAGCCAGTTCCAGTTGTTCGATGGCGCCATACAGATTACCTTGCCAGGCGTAGCTATAGGCTTGCGCCTGATGCTCTTCGAGCGGTCTGTTAAGCTGGTGGTAGCTGCGGGCCTGCAGCGTGTAGAGCATGGTGTCGGTGGGGTGCTGGGTGATTTGATCGCTCAGCAGTTTGACCGCTGTTTGGGCTTGTTGGCGCAGCAGCAGCAAATTGGCATAGTCGTAAATCAGTGTGCGATGCTGTGGGAAAATTTGCACGGCATTACGATAAAATTCCAGCGTATCAGGTTCTTTTGCAGCGCGCATCACCTGACCGGTCAGGGTCGCAATCATTGGATTATTCTGGGCAGAGGGGGTGGCTTTGACTTGTTGCAACAGCGTTTTGAGTTCCGATTTTGCCTGTTCGATATCGTTGCTGCGCAGCAGTGCCAGAATCAGGCCGTAGCGCTGTGCAATCGGATTGCCGAATTTATGGGTGGTCAATGCATCGGTGAAGAAGTTGATGGCATCCGGGGAAGATTTTTGTGCTTCGATCAAACGGATGCGTACCAGTTGAAAATTCAGGCTGTCCGGTATCATGCGGTAGGGTTGTTTGCTCACGCGGTTTTCGATGTCGGCGATCCGGTCGCTGGTGACCGGATGGGTGCGCAGGTAATTGGGCGCATTGCCTTCCAGCAGACGGGTTGCCCGTTGCAGTCGCTCCAGAAATTCCGGCATCGCATGAGTATTGAATCCGGCCTTTTGCAGTGTTTCAAAACCGATGCGGTCTGCTTCTTGTTCATGAATACGGGTGAAATTGAGCTGCTTTTGTATGGCGCCTGCCTGCACCCCGGCCATGGCTGCGGTGGCGGCTTGTGGATTGTTGCGTGCAGCCAGTATGGCAACCGCAATCGCCGCCATTGAAATCAGAGAATCGCCTTTTTGCGCGGACACCATGCGCGCCAGATGGTGCTGGGTGACGTGGGCGATTTCATGCGCAAGGACTGAAGCGAGTTCCGATTCGCTTTGCGTGGTGAGTAGCAGGCCCGCATTGACGCCGACAAATCCGCCCGGCAGGGCGAAGGCATTGACGTTGTAGTCGTTTAGTGCAAAGAATTCAAAATTGAGGGAAGGTTCATTGGAAAACTGAACCAGCCTGCCGCCAATTTGATCGAGATAGTCGTTGATTTCTGCGTCGTCGAGAAATTGGCGGCTGGCGCGAATTTCCATCATGCTTTGCTGACCGATCTGGCGTTCCTGCATCGGGTTGATCACGGTTTGAGAGACATCCCCAAGATCGGGCAGCCCCTCCCCCAGTGCGAGAGGAGAGAACATCAATAATAACGCTAACGCGAGTTTGCTCATGGACGACATGATAAACGGTTTTTGAATAAGGGGTTAAAATCCTCTATGCTGTTTTTCTGGACTTTGCCGGTAAAAATGCGCAGAATTCGCCGACTAATTCAGAAGAGGAAGATTGCATGTCTGGTTTCAGTAATATTGCCGTTGCCGAGTTGGTGACGAAGTTGCAGCAGCAGGCGGGGGTGAAGTTGATCGATGTGCGTACGGATGCCGAAGTTGCAAGAGGCAAAATCCCGCAGGGCGATTCATTGCCACTGCACTTGTTGCCTTTGCGCCTGGCCGAGATGGACAAGACTGCGCCTACGGTTTTTTATTGCCAGATGGGCGGGCGTTCGGCGCAGGCCGCCGCTTTCGCGGCAGGTAATGGCTTTACTGAGGTGTATAACCTGCAAGGCGGCATTACTGCCTGGGTGCATGCGGGTTTGCCCATCGCATGAGCGCATTTGATGCTGAGCTGGATGCGCGCCAGTTGGTCTGTCCCTTGCCCATACTGCGTACCAAAAAGTCACTGTCCCAATTGAGCAGTGGACAGGTGCTCAGAATTGTTGCAACCGATAAGGACGCACCCAAGGATTTCGAGGTGTTCTGTCGCCAGACCGGCAACGAATTGCTTGCATCTGAGGCAACCGATGGCGAATATGTATTTCTGATCCGCCGCCGCTAAATTTAAATTTGCATCGTGAGCCAATCACCCCCTCCCAGAGGGGGTGATTGGGTCTGCCGGTAGAATTAGCCCAGTTTTGCGCGTTGAGCCTGTAATTGCAGCAGGGTCGCGCCAAAGTCGCTCATGCGCATTTTTTCCTGTTCCACCACGGCTGCCGGTGCGCGATCGACAAAGCTGGCATTGCCGAGTTTTGCCTGGGTTTTGGCAAATTCGCCGGTCAGGCGTGCGATTTCCTTGTCCAGTCTCTCCCGTTCGACGGCCACATCAATCTCAACCTTGAGCATCAGCTTGAAATTGCCCACGATGGCCACTGCTGCTTCATCGTCCGGCAGCACATCGACAATCTGCACTTCACTGAGTTTGCCCAATGCACTGATGTAGGGGACGAGGGGGGTGAGTGTAGCCGCATCGCCCATCGCGATCAGCGGCACACGCGCAGCCGGCGACAGATTCATCTCGCTTCGCAGGCTGCGACAGGCGGTAATGATCTCCTGTAACAGTGCAACCTGTGCAACAGCGGCTTGGTCTACCTTCGCCAAATCGGCTACCGGGTAGGGTTGCAGCATGATGCTCTCGCCTGCCGCACCTGCCAGAGGCGCAACCGGTTGCCACAATTCCTCAGTGATGAACGGGATGATGGGGTGTGCCATGCGCAGCATGGTTTCCAGTACGCGTACCAGTGTGCGGCGCGTGGTACGTTGTTGTGCCTCGTTGCCAGCGGCGATCTGCACTTTTGCCAGTTCCACATACCAGTCACAGTAGGTGTTCCACACCAGTTCATAGACAGTGCGTGCGGCCATGTCGAAACGGTAATCGGCAAAATGCTGAGCCATCTCCAGTTCTGCCTGCTGCAACAGGCTGATCATCCAGCGGTCAGCGGCAGAATATTCCAGCGGCAGCGATTCGTCGAGGCCCGTGTCATGCCCTTCGCAGTTCATCAGCACAAAGCGCGTGGCGTTCCACAGCTTGTTGCAAAAATTGCGATAGCCCTCGCAGCGCTGCATGTCGAATTTGATGTCGCGGCCAGGCGATGCCAGTGATGCAAAAGTGAAGCGCAGCGCATCGGTGCCGAACGCCGTAATCCCGGCCGGAAATTCGCGGCGGGTGCGTTTTTCGATCTGTTCTGCCTGCTTGGGATTCATCAATCCGGTGGTGCGCTTTTTGATCAATTCTTCCAGTGTAATGCCGTCGATCAGATCGATCGGGTCCAGCACATTACCCTTGGATTTGGACATTTTCTGTCCTTCCGAGTCACGGATCAGGCCGTGCACATACACATCCTTGAACGGAATTTTGCCGGTGATATGTTTGGTCATCATCACCATGCGCGCCACCCAGAAGAAAATGATGTCAAACCCCGTGACCAGCACGGTCGAGGGCAGGTATTTTTGGACGAAGTCGTTCTGCTCTGCGAAGGATTTTCCCTCCTGCCAGTCCAGCGTGGAGAACGGCCATAAGGCTGAGGAAAACCAGGTGTCGAGTACATCGTTGTCGCGGTCAAGCTGGCCTGCGTAACCTGCCTTGTCGGCAAGTTTGCGCGCTTCGCTTTCACTGTGCGCGACGAACACTTCGCCGTTTACGCCGTACCATGCGGGAATCTGGTGACCCCACCACAGTTGGCGTGAGATGCACCAGTCCTGGATGTTGTTTAGCCACTGGTTGTAGGTGTTAACCCAGTTTTCCGGATGAAATTTGATTTCGCCGGAAGCCACGCATTCGAGCGCCTGTTCGGTGATGCTCTTGCCTTCGGGGCCTGCTTTACTCATCGCGACAAACCACTGGTCGGTGAGCATCGGTTCGATGACCACGCCTGTGCGGTCGCCTCTGGGTACCTTCAGTTTGTGTTTTTCGGCCTTATCGAATACGCCAGCAGTTTCCAGATCGGCGCAAATGAGCTTGCGTGCCTCGAATCTATCCATGCCCCGGTATTTTTCGGGCGCCTGTTCATTGATTTTGGCATCCAGCGTCAGGATGCAGATGGGGGGTAAATTGTGTCGCTGGCCGACCGAATAGTCATTAAAATCGTGTGCAGGCGTGACTTTCACGACTCCCGTGCCGAATTCGCGATCGACGTAATCGTCGGCGATGATGGGAATAGTGCGATCGCACAATGGCAACAAGACTTGCTGACCGATGAGATGTTGGTAACGCTCATCTTCAGGGTGCACCATTACCGCGACGTCGCCCAGCAGGGTTTCGGGGCGGGTGGTGGCCACGGTCAGGTGGGTAATGCCGTGCAGCGCATCCGGTTGTGCCAATGGGTAGCGGATGTGATACATAAAACCGTCTTCTTCTTCCTGCACCACTTCCAGATCGGATACGGCGGTGTGCAGTTTTGGATCCCAGTTAACCAGTCGTTTGCCGCGATAGATCAGGCCTTCGTTGAACAGGCGCACAAAAGTAGCCGTGACCGATTGCGACAGGCCCTCATCCATCGTGAAGCGCTCGCGCGACCAGTCCGGCGAGGTGCCCAGACGTCGCATTTGGCGCGTGATGGTGTCACCTGAAAATTGCTTCCATTCCCAGACTTTTTCGATAAAGGCTTCGCGCCCCAGATCGTGGCGGGAAATGCCCTGGGCATCCAGCTGGCGCTCTACGACGATTTGCGTTGCGATACCCGCGTGATCGGTACCCGGTTGCCACAGGGTGTTGTCGCCTTTCATTCGGTGATAGCGGGTCAGCGTATCCATCAGCGTCTGGTTGAAACCGTGCCCCATGTGCAGCGTGCCGGTTACATTCGGTGGCGGCAGTTGGATGCAGAAAGAGTCGTTCTTGCCATCCGCCATGGCGGAAGGGTCGCTGCGCAGCAGCGGGGACACACCGGACATGCCCCTTGCGGGTAGTCCGGCTTTGAAATAGCCGGATTCCTCCCACTTGGGATACCAGCGTGATTCGATGTCTTTGGGTTCAAAGCTTTTAGTCAGTTCCATGGCAGTACCTGCGGCGATGAGCCGCTGCTATTCTTAAAAAAGGTGATTATACAGGCAGTCTGGCTTTGCCCGCAGTCTTGCGTCAGTGACTGTCGGGGTGAGTGGCATGCAGTGCGTCAAGCAGCAGCTTCGGCAGTTCGGCCTTGAATTCGCTCACCGCCAGATCAACGGCCAGTCGCTGCAGTTGTTCGAGCTGGCTGTTGAGTTTACTGGTAAACACCGTTTCCAGGTGTGCTTCTAGATGTTGCAGCAAATGCTGCATTTCCTCGGGATTCAGGGTGCGTGTCGGTTGACGGGTGACAGCAGGCGGAAGCTCATTCGGTTCCGGTTGAAGTTCCCAGTTCAGCGGACTTTTGTTCAGCGCTGCACTGTCTAGTACCTCGGTGAGCAGCGGCAACGCTTCCGCCTGCTCGAACACCTCGGTCAGTAAGGGAAGCTCGTCATCGCTATGGTCGATTATCATGACTGGGTTAAATCGAAATGACGCATTTCGTAGCCGCGGTCACGGTAAAATTTGAATCGTTCTCGCCCACGGCGGCTGTCATCCTCTTCTGTGCCGACGATTTCGATGACCCGTTCGAAGCGACTGAAAAACGGCATGCACTCATTATGCAGGCTGATCAGCAGGTCGTGGCAGGGAAAACGGTCATTATTATGGCTCAATATCACCGGCGTTCTTTCGGCATCCTCGCTATTGACGCGGGTATGCGGAATGAAGGCGGTGTCCGGATAATGCCAGAGCAGCTTGTCCAATGCGTCGCAACTGGCCGCATCGGGCAGACTGATGACGGTCTGCAAGCCATGCCGTATGGCTTTCTGGCTCAACTGACAGGCGGTGCGCAGTTTGTCGTTTGATCCGGTGTAAAAGTCCACTTTGGTCATTTGGTTTTGGCGCGCCCGATTAAATACTGCGTCAGCAAAGGAACGGGGCGGCCGGTTGCACCCTTGTCCTTGCCGGATTTCCAGGCCGTTCCTGCAATGTCCAGATGCGCCCAGCGGTAATCACGGGTGAAACGTGACAGGAAGCAGGCCGCCGTTATACTGCCTGCTGCCCGACCGCCGATGTTTTGCATGTCGGCAAAGTTGCTGTCAAGTTGCGGCTGATACTCGTCCCACAGAGGCAGTTGCCAGGCCTTGTCATGGGTATATTCGCCGGCAGCCAGTAAGCTTTGCGCTAATTTATCATGGTTGCTGAACAGGCCGCTGGCAACACCGCCCAGCGCGATCACGCAGGCTCCGGTGAGGGTGGCGATGTCGATGACGGTATCCGGTTTGAAACGCGCCGCATAGGTTAGCGCATCACACAAAATCAGGCGTCCTTCTGCATCGGTATTGAGAATTTCGATGGTCAGGCCTGCCATGCTTTTCACAATGTCGCCTGGGCGGCTGGCTGCGCCATCGGGCATGTTTTCGCTGCTGGGTATTACTGCGACGACATTGAGCTTCAGGCCCATTTCGGCAATGGCTAGCATGGTGCCAAATACGCTGGCCGCACCACACATGTCATATTTCATCTCGTCCATCTCGGCGCCGGGCTTGAGTGAAATGCCGCCGGAATCGAAGGTCAGCCCTTTGCCGACCAGCACAATGGGTTTTTGCTGCTTGTCGCCGCCATGATATTCCATAGTAATTAGCTTGGCTGGCTGGCGACTGCCTTTCGTGACCGATAACAAGGCGTGCATGCCCAATTTTTCCATATCCCTTTCTTCGAGGATGGTGGTCTTGATTTTGTGTGCAATGGCCAATTGATTGGCCTGCTCGGCCAGATAAGTGGGTGTGCAGATATTGCCCGGCAGGTTGGACAGATCGCGGGCGAGCTTCATGCCATGTGCCATTGCGTTTGCCTGAACGAGCGAAGTTTGCGCCGCATTACCCGGCTTTTTGGCACAGCCTAGCAGTATCTTTTTCAGGCTGGGCTTGTCGGCGGGCTTGCTCTTTAGTCCGTCACAGCGATAGGTAGATTCGGCAGCGGCAAGTACGATCTGGTTGATCTTCCAGTTCTCATCCCGGTCAGTAACTTCCAGATCAGTGAGGTACAGGGCGGCATCTTTACAAACGGTTTTTTGCAAGGCCGCGAAGGCCGCTCTGAGCATTTCGATATACTGTTTGGCGGTAAACTCATCCGGTTTTCCCAGTCCCACCAATAGCACTCGCGCCGGTGTGATGCCCGTTAGTGAATGGAGCATCACGCAACTGCCGGTTTTGCCCGTCAAGTCGCCGCGAGCAACCAGCGTGCTGAGCTGGCGATTGCAAATGCTGTCGAGGGCATGCGCGGCGGGGGATAATACGCCGCCTTCAAAAACGCCCAACACGGCGCAATCGCTGCGCTGATTCTCCGGACTGCTTTGTTTTATGCTAAATTCCATTTGTTTTCTCCATTGTTGGATTTTATGTCCCTATGCCTGATTATCCGCAAACTTCCCGCATAAAGTCAAAATTGTTTCGTCGCGGGCTATTCCATCATGTACTGGTGCGCGAATTCGCCGGCAATGGCATGCTGGTTTTCGCGACCTTGCTGGGTATCGTGGTCATCACCCAGTTGATCCGTTTTTTGGGCGAGGCCGTCAGTGGAAAACTCGCGGTAGATGGCGTGCTGGCGTTGCTGGGATTTAGCGCACTCAATTATCTGCCCGTTCTGCTCTCACTTAGTCTGTTCATTTCCATTTTGCTGACGCTGTCCCGCTGCTACCGTGATAGCGAAATGGTGGTCTGGTTCGGTGCCGGCATTGGTCTGGTGCGCTGGATACGTCCGGTATTGTCCTATGCTCTGCCGGTGGTGATGGTTATCGCGCTGATGAGTCTGGTCTTGTCGCCCTGGGCAGTGCGCAAGGCCAATGAGTACAAGGCAAAACTTGAAAGCCGTGATGAGGTTTCGACGATTTCGGCTGGCGTATTTCACGAATCGGGTCAGGCAGATCGCGTGTACTTTGTCGATAAGGTGGATTTGTCGACCAACCTGATTGCTAATGTTTTCGTGCGTTCGGTGCAGAATGGCAAGTTGGGCACGATGGTGGCGCGTCAGGGGTTTCAGGAAACACTGCCCAATGGTGATCGCTTTTTGGTGTTGTTGAATGGCACACGTTATGAAGGTACGCCCGGTCAACGCGATTATCGCATTGTGGACTTCGAGCGTTATGCAATGCGCATTGAGAGTGTGGCAACCAAACAGGCGCTGCCTGATGTGCGCACACTCCCGACGCCGGTACTGTGGCGCAATCCGACTACCTGGAACCTTTCCGAGCTGGAGTGGCGGTTGGGGCTGCCCATGAGCGCGGCCATACTGGCCCTGCTAGCCATCCCATTAGGCTATGTTAATCCGCGTGCAGGCCGCTCGATGAATCTGGTGCTGGCGATGGTGCTATATATGTTATACAGCAACATGATCAGTGTGACCAATGCATGGGTAGGGCTGGGCAAGCTGGCGCCGGGTGTGGGCTTGTGGGGAATACATGCGCTGATGTTGCTCGTGACGATGCTGTTGTTTTATGGACGGATGACGCTATTTTCCTGGCGCCGGGTGTTGGGTAAATGAATATATTGACGCGATATCTGGCTCGTGAAATCTATGCGGGTATAGCGCTGGTTTTTGCCTCGCTGATCATGCTGTTCGCCTTTCTCGATTTCATTCATGAATTGAGTGTGATGGGCTATGGCAAGTACAGTCTGGGGTATGTGCTGCTATTTGTGGTGCTAACCATCCCGGGCCATATTTACGAGCTTTTCCCGGTTGCGGTACTGGTGGGTACGATTCTGGCGCTGGTGCAAATGGCGGCGCGCTCCGAATTGACCATTTATCGTACTTCCGGCGCATCGACCGCACAAATGCTCGGTGCGCTGTGCAAAATCGCCATCCCGATGATTATCATCAGTTTCATCTGTGGCGAATTGCTGGCGCCGCCCAGCGAGCGCATGGCCCAGAAATTACGTCTGAAGGCAATGGGTACGCAGGTTTCCCTGCAGGCGTTCCGCTCGGGCGTGTGGGTCAAGGATGAATTAAGCTTCGTGAATGTCAAAAATGTGATGCCTGATACCAGTTTGTCCGGTATTGAAATTTAT
>CAWASY010000040.1:0-6943 GCA_963784505.1 uncultured beta proteobacterium
TTGAACCCGTCAGGTTGATGCCTGTTCAATCTATAGTGTTGCGCAGCAGGCTGAATGTCAATGTCAGCAGCGCCAAACTCGTGGCGCTGCATCTGTCCGATCTTTCCAGTCTTCAGCCGGGACAAAGCGCCTCGTTGCATGTGACGGCCGATTTTGCCGATCAGACCGGCGTGAGTCTGGATGGCAGCGCCGGTTACTATAACGTGATCGCGCAAAGTCTTGCGCCTTTGGGTTATGCGGGACCTGCCGCCGTCACCCTGAACGCTGTCGGCACGGTGGTCACGGACATCAATCAGGGCGCGGCGATCATCTCGGTCAGTCACACGGATAGCAGCGGCGGGACGGTGCAGACCGTAGAGGCGCTCAATATCGTCGACCCTAATGCCGCCTATAGCGGTTCGTCATTCAACCCCGATCTGTATCCGACTACCCTGACGCTGGTGCCGGGCGGCACCCGCCAGATCAAGGACATTAATTCGCTTGGCGTGGCCATTGCGATCAATCTGGACTTCCCCGTTGGCACGCAATACGTCAGCAGCGACAACCGCATCGCGACGGTGGACAGCAACGGCCTGATCACCGGCATTAAGGCCGGCGAGGTTACCATCAGCGTGATCCACCTGACCACCGACGCGACAGGGCAGAACATCGGCCAGAGCGATATCACGCTGACCGTGCAGGCGGCACAGCTGGTGGACAACAGTGGAACTTCGGCGCCCGTCAGCATCGTGGTATCCGCCGCCCATGGCGGCGCGGTGTCTGATGCGACCGGCGAGACGGTCATGATCGGTGCCGGCGCATTGGTGCAAGACACGCCTGTCAGCATCAATCAGGTGGACATCAACAACCTGCAAGCGCTCACCGGCATGGCAGCGCCCGCTGCGAGCATCATGCAAACCGTGGGCGCATTTCACCTGAATCTGGGCGATGCAAGAACGCAGGTCGCCGTGCAACTGGCCATTCCGGTGCAGGGCGGCAGCGTTGTTGCGGCGGGCACGGAAGTCTATTTCTTCCGCAAAGGCACGGTGCTGCAAGCGGACGGCAGTTATAGAAATACCTGGTGGCTGGTGGATAACGGATTTGTTGGTGCCGATGGCGTGGCGCGCACCGCAAGCAAACCTTTCCCGGGAGTCAGTATATCCGGCGACTATGCGGTTTGCGCGAAATTCCCCGGTGTAATGAACAGCCAGGATTTCAATATTATGGCCGGGAATGCTGGGGATGCGGCATCCGTGCAGATTATGAGCTCCGTTAGCCTGGGCGTGTCTTTTGGCCTTAATCAAGGGCTGGAAACGCTTGATATTGTTGGCTTAATGCTGGCTTCATCCGGCAGCGTTGACGTGAGTTCGTATCACTTTGGCGTACCGCAGTTTGCCAACATCGTGATACCCAAGGCGAGGCCCGGCAATGCGATTCTCGTGAGTGTCGATGCTGCGTTTGCTTCATCGCTCACGTCTAATAGCAACATAACGTTGCCCGATATTATCAAATTAGTGCCGGATTCGACGACCGGAAAACTGGTGTTTACGATATCAAACGATGCGCCGGGGAAATTTGCAGGAACGATTGTGGTGCGTGCGCTGCTCGCCAATGGGAATCACATCGACGTGGAGACTGTCGACGGCAATACAACAGGCGATATCAGCGTCACACCCCCGCCCGGCATTGCGGTCGGTACGGTCCGCTGGCAACTGGTGCGCCAGATTTACCAGCAGACTTGCGACGGCACCCTCTCCATGGCGCCGCAGGAATACAAAGGCAATACGGCGACCATCGCACCCTATACCAACATGACTGCATCGCTGTCCCGTACCGGCGTCACCTTCGCCCGGGAAAATCAGGTCGTAGGCCAGGTTAATCTGCTGGACAGGCTGGGTAAGGATAATAACTTTAACGGCATTTATCTGACCGGCAGCAAGGTTCAACCTGTTGTCATCACCGACGATCTGACTCGTTGTTATGTCGGCGGCAACGGGGTGGTGTACGAGATCGATATGCTCACCTTCAGTCTCGTCGCGACCATTCAAGTTTCTGCCGGGAAAAACATCACCAGCCTGGCTACATCGGGAAATAGCTTGTATATCGGAGAAGGGCAAAGCTTCGGCAGCGGGGCAGGCAACAACCGGCTGCTCTTCATGGACATCAACCCCGGTAGTGCGACCTTTAATACGATCGTGGCGCTGCAGGGTACCGGCATAGAATCCTCGCCCCGGGGGATTTCCGGCATGGCCATCAGCGCAGACGGCACCACGCTGGTGGTGGCCACGCCGCTCAATCAGAACAGCTTAAGTTTTGGACGCGCGGATCAACCCGGCAACGTCTTGGTTTTCGATCTGAGCAAGCCGGTTCCTGCCACCGGACAGCTCGTTCCGCATAAGGCTTTGCTCGACGGCATTAGCGGCAAATCGCCGCTGACGATTAGCGCGACGAACGATAACAACCATTTTCTGGTTTCCGAATTTCTGGATCTCAACCGGGGACTGTCGACGCTGGTGATTACACGAGACAGCACAGGTAAGATCACTGCTACGATGAAAGCGATCCCTATGTCGCAGCCGGTCAACGCCATCACGTTCGACCGGCTCAATATCCAGCGCGCGCAAAGCTCGGTGCTGGTTACGGTGGGCGGCGTCGAATACGCAATCGTCTCGGACAATAACAATCCCTGGCTGGATGCCTATTATAAGGCGATGTTTCAGGTGCCCTACATGTTAGATCTGCCATTCGGCCAGCATATTGCCTATGGCGGCAGCATCAGTGCCAAAAAAGTAGCGGTAGGCGGTAAGCTGGGTATCATCAAGGATCCGTTCGGCGACAAGCCGGTGTTTCTGGGCGCCACGTTGCCGCTGGACGGTTACGGTATCGTCAATCTCTCCGTCTCGCCCGACAACAAGGTGCTGATCGGCCAGATGTTTGGTTACACCAGCACGCTTGATCCCAACCATTCGCAGCCCGGCAAAAACGTTGCCTGGGATGTAAACGCCCTGATTCAGGCTGCGGTGGCAAACTATGACACTGGCAATAGCATGACCAACCATATCGTGATGCCGCCAAATGCATTGCAGCAGATGCCGGTGGTGTCGCAATATCCTGCGGGCACGTTCTTTAATGGATCGGTGCCAGTCGATGTCAGCGTCACGGGGAATATGGGGGACATTGTCAGTGTGGATCTGAGATCGCAGACCGCGATAAAGATGTTGCTTGATGAGGGAAAGATTACGGCGGTTGATGCTGCTAAATTTGCGAAGATGTCCTTGGCTGATCTGCTAAAAGTAACAGATGTCGCCAAAAGGATGGCGCAGCTTACGGATTTTAAAATAACATCGAACATTCCTGCCTTGGTCAACGGCAGCGACAGGCCGAATGCTTTACAATTGCTGGACGGGGTTGGTGTTGATGTCAAGAGTGTTTTAGGTAAAACTTCCAAGGATTCGACGCTTTTGTATTTCAGGCCTATCATTACCGCTGGCGATGAAAATCTGTTGCGCTCGGGAAATAGATTGGATAATAATAAAGAGGCTATTGTTAATTATCAATTCAAATACAATGGGATAGATAAAAATGGTAACAAGCTGACGCTGACAGCCACGGATTACAAGAAAGGCAGATGCCGTATTTTTTGGCGACAGACCGTTGAACGATCCGGGATATAGCAAATTCGACCTGACGGCTCCTGTCAAGGTCGGCAGCAAGAATACGCTGGATGTGTACCGGGTGGAACAAAGGCTGGCGTATCTGGGGTACCCGGCATATAAAACGGGCACAGGAAGCGCGGTCAAGGAGTTTGCGGTTAACGGGCAGTTCGGCCCTGAAGAACAAGCCGCACTCAAATTGTTTGAAAAGGAAGTGCGTTTTCGTGTGCCGAGGGAAGCTGGCTATGGTGTTCCAAATAATCAGGGGGTAGCGCCCAAAGGGACGGTGGGAAATTCTAATATTAACAATACGGTTAACGGTGCCGATGGCAAGATATCGCCAGATGATGCACCGATCATTCCAGGTGACAAGACCAGTGGGACTTCGCTCGACTGGCTAAATGCATACAATGCCCCTCATTGGATGAATATCGGTAGCCAGATGCAATATAAAAAAGACAAACCACAACCTGGCTTCAGTATTCCCGGTTGGAACAATGCTGATAATAAGGGTGAAATCTATGGTGTTAGTTGGATGCGCGACCTGATGGTGGCGCAGGGATCCGCCGATCCGCAGTACCTGAGCGGACTGCCAGCAACTGGTTCGCGCTTCACTGCCGCCATTGATGGAAATGGTACAAATCCGGGAGGGCATCTTAGCCACATGATGGGGATGAGCTTCGATTTGTCGTTGTTGCCATATCTCGCTCCTTACTACGAGGGCAGTAGTGCGCCGGAATCTAATCCGATCAACACCCAGAGCATTATCTTGCCGACAGCTACTACGTGGAACAATGCGAGCGCCCTGGCGCTGGCAGGGCAGTTGAGGAACGAGCAAGACCCCGCTCATGGGAATGACTTCATGGCTAATGCCATGCGCAATTTCCTTGCGCTCTATTCGGTGACACGTGACGCGGGGACACGAGCCAATCTGCCAGTGGTCAATGGAGAGGCTGCTCGTAGTGCACTTTTCGGCGATGGCACCAAAGGCGGCAGCCTAATTGGGCGCGTCATCATCGGCAGTAATATTTCCGGTCAGGCTCGCCTTCAGCGGATGGGGGATATTCTCACTAAGTTGGGAATCGCCAATATTAAGTATAAAGGGCACCAATCCCACTTCCATGTAGATATCCAAGTACCTAAAATAGTAAAGATAACGCCGGGCCCGCAAAAGCTGCTCGCTTCGGCAGATGTGACCAATGTTTCATTTGAGGAGAACAGTATGTTCCCGATAGATATGACTATGCAAAGCGTGCAAGAACCGCCGATGCTGATCGCGCAAGTGTCACAGGCTGCCCAACAATATAACGCAGTCTTGGGGGCATGCCAGTTTGTCGAACCCAATGATCCAATGGGATCGGCGATCAATGGTATCCCAGTTCTTGGCCCAGTCGCTGACTACTTAAAGCTCGGGCAAAACGACCGCCTCTTCGATGTCCGGGTTACGCCGTTGGATACACCCAAGCATGGTACGTGTCAGCACGACCCGAATGATGTCTATCCAACGCGTGCGCTTTACCACTACTTTCCCTCTCCCGGCTATTTCGGAAAGGATCAAATGAGCTTCGAGGTAGAGGCCAACGGCAAGCGCTTCAAGGTCATCTTCTTCGTCGATGTAAGAGACGCTGTTCCCGAGTGGGAAGGCACTCCCCCGCCCGATATTCGCAAAGCCTTGAAGTGGTGCCCAAAACCGGGCGTTGGCTACCGCATCTCGGATGCCGGCAACCCCGCCGATCAGCAAAATCAATCTATCAATACCCTGTGGTCTTCCGTTACCTTACAGCGTACATCAAGTTTGGGTGTACTGATTGCAGCGGCGAGCAACACTACTTTGGTTTTTGCCGACCTCCCCGGCGGTGCTGTCGGTGAAACGACGGGAACCAGCATCACCCTCGATACCAATGCGGCAGGGTATGGGTGGTATGTTGATCCCAATCCGGCAAGCAATGCCGACTTCCTGCCGACTGCCAATCCCGACGTGTGGATGGCGAAAGCGGGAAGCGCGGCGGCGGGCAAGATGGACATGTTATCCGTCCTGCTGCACGAATACGGCCATGCGCTGGGGCTGGATCACAGCGTCAACCCCAACGACTTCATGGCACCCAACCTTCAACCCGGCGAGCGCCGCCTGCCAAGTTCAGCAGAACTCGCGCAGTTAAGCCAACTCTCGACCGCTCTGTCTTCTGTAGGTTGGGCTTCAGCCCAAAAAGCCGGAATGAATTCCGACCTACCTGGCTCACCGGGTAATCCGGCCTCACCTGCATTGCCCGTCGGTACTGCCTTGAGCGCGCTTTTGATCGGTCGCCTGCGCCGCACAGATTATGGTTCGACAGTGCCCGTGATCGACAGCGTGCAAATCCCCGCGCCTCAGTTCGAGCTAGCGGTTAACCCTACTTTGACAGGCCTTCCTTCGACAGGCTCAGGGCAGGCTACCGGCTGGACCTCCGGCGGCAATGTTGCGCTGAATTCTTCGGCCGGGAACGGCACTGCTTCTGCCACCTTGGGCGAAAACACCACAAGCGACGCGCATCTGTCGCAAACCTTCATGCTCAAACCGGGCGACCGCACGCTGGCGTTTACGATTGCCAATGTCGGCATGGTAGAATCACCCGGAAATGGACCTTTACCGCAGCATTGGTAAGCGGCTCGCGTTCGGAATGCTGTACGGCGCTGGAGTGCGCACCGTGCGCGAGCAGGTCGAGACTCGCGCCGGAGTAGATGCCTCGGACGCCGAGAGTCGAGGAGTGGGTGACCGACTACCGGTCAGCGTTCCCGGAGTTCGTGAAGGCGGCCAAGTTCGCAGACCTCGCGGTGCAGAGCGCGGGTGGCTCGAGTTGGCCGGTGGCCGACTGCGCCATTGGGGTCTAGACAGGCACAGCCACAGGCGTTCGACGCAGTCATTCAGGGTGGCGTGGCTGAAGCCGTGGAGATCGCGATGATCGAAGTGGAGAGGCGCGTTCCGGGTGCGCTCGTGCTGCAGTTCACGAGCAGCATCGTGCTGGAGGTTCCCGGGCACGTCAGCCCGAGACGTGGTAGAGTCGGTGCGTGACGTCGTGACCGGCACATTCGGAGAGACGTTTGGCATTGGGTTTCGTGCCGACGCGAAGACGGTGGAAGTAGGCGGGTATGTGGTTCTCTCTTTGGCTCCGGGTCGGGGTCCGACTCGAGTGGATTTCAGTTCCGACGTGCCAGACGCACGACGGCGGGTTCGAAGTTGCTCAGCGACGAACAGGTCGCCGAGTTCGACGAGGGGCTGACCCATGCGTACATGTGCTGTACTTATTGCCACAGGCAGTGGTAGCGCTGAGCAG
>CAWASY010000041.1:0-17511 GCA_963784505.1 uncultured beta proteobacterium
TTCGATCAGGCGGTGCAGGTGAGTGTCGGCGGCGAGACGGTCGTATCCGATGCGATGAAGGCGCAGGGGATAGCGCTTTCCACCGCCGTTGCAACCTCCACGATGTACACCGGTTTTAATTGGCTCGATCCGGTGGTGGGGGGTGGCGGTTGCGACACGTTACTGGCGAAGCCAGCCGGTTGCGGGAACTGCCGCCCCTCTGCCCCATCGCTTCAGAAGGATGATACAGTGAGCTGTCGGGACAGAGCTGAGCGATCACGCAAGTTACGTCAGGCGATTTCGATTGCGGTGGATTTCGAGGAATTCATTTCCATTTTCGCCAACGGGCGCGGTATTGCGGCGCAATCGCCCATTCCGCCGGGGATTTTCGGTTATCGTGAGGGGCAGGCCGGCATCAATCCTGTCGTGTATGACTGGGTGAACGGGCAAGCAAAACGAAAATCCATCGAGGTTGCAAAACGCCTGCTGAGTGAGGCCGGTTATCCGAATGGGGTGGATGAAAAAACGCATCAGCCGCTGGTGATCAATCTGGATACCACGGCCAGCGGTGTCGGCAACAAGTCGCGTCTGGACTGGATGCGCAAGCAGTTCGACAGGATCAACGTGCAACTGGTGGTGCGCAGCACCGACTACAACCGTTTTCAGGACAAGATTCGCCGTGGTGATACGCAGATGTTCTATTTTGGCTGGAATGCCGATTATCCCGATCCGGAAAATTTCCTGTTTTTGCTGGGTGGCGCGCAAGGCAAGGTGGCCAAGGGCGGCGAGAACGCCGCCAATTACAGCAATCCGGAATACGACCGCCTGTTCGAGCAGATGAAAAACATGGATAACAGCCCGGAAAGGCAGGTCATCATCGACAAAATGCTGCAGATACTGCGCGAGGATAGTCCGTGGCTGTGGGGCTATCACCCCAAAAATTATGTACTGCAGCACAGCTGGTTACACAACGTGAAACCCAATGTGATGGCGAACAACAAGCTCAAATACTGGCGCGTGGACGCGGCACAGCGCGATCTGCTGCGTGCCAAGTGGAATCAGCCGGTGCTGTGGCCGTTCTGGCTGGGAGTTGCCGCAATAATACTGTTTGGTCTGTGGGTGCGTCGTGCGCTGCAAAAGCGTGAAGAGACTAAAAGTTAGCCACCCGCTTTACTTGGCCTGTGCCATCATCAGCAGGATTTTATCCTCGACCTCGTGCGCGACCTGTGACAACGCAGCATCATCGGACAGGGCGGACAGCATTTTGGCCGGACTGATCGTGCCGATCAGCGTTTTGCCGTTTTCGGTGTAAACCGAGATGCGACAGGGCAGGGCCATGTTCAGCTTCATGTCGGCAGACAGCACTTTTGCTGCCTGCGCCGGATTGCAGACTTCGAATACATTGCACTGTTCTCTGAATTCGATGCCCTTGCCGCGCAAGGTGTTGCCTATGTTATGGATATGCAGCACGCCGAAGCCGTTATTTTGTACGGCCATTGCCAGATCACTGGATGCCTGTTCGAACGATTTTTCTGTTTCAACGATGTGATACATGGAATCTCCTTGATTGAGCTAGGGATGCAATCAGCCGGGAGAGTTTATCAGGGTTTATGGTTATTTTTCAGTGTTGCCAGCAGTACACTGCACAGCCGGATGATGCAGCTTGAGCGCCAGCAAGGTTGGATGTCCTGATAAAGCTGGATGCGGAACGCGTCTGGCGCAGTGGTTAAAAGTGCGGCACTTGGTCGGTCTGAAGCCTGCCAGTTGAACGTAGTGTCAACAGAGCCGTTGCCTGTTCGACAGGTGGCGCAAATGGTTGATCCGGCGGGTGGTCTTTGTCCGTGTTTGCCATCGCCGAAGGTAACGGTGCCCGTTTCGGCTTCGAGCACAAAAACCCGATCGTCCGTGCCGTATTGACCGAAGGAATCAACGCGTATCCATTCCTGCCCATCGATTGATACGCGTGTGGACTGCCGGGTTAGCCCGCTGTTCATTTTGCGAGCGCTTGGCGAATGGTGGCTTCGTCGGGCAGCGCGCTGACCTGCCAGCGAATAAGTGACACACCAGCGGCGGACAATGCCTTTTCCTTCTTTGCGTCAGCCTCAACGCGCGATGTCTGCTCATGGGTTTTGTCATCGAGTTCCACGGCGGCGACGACAGTGGAGTCTTTGAGACACACGACAAAATCAAGGCTCATGCGGTTAATTCGGTTGTTCCATTCGTTGAAGCTGAACCCCTTCTTTACGCCGAGAACCCGCGATAGTTGGACTTGCGCCAACACGATGCACTCAGGCATTGCGGTAACGAGGCGATGATAAAGAATCTGCTCGGGCTGCGTGAGCGGCTTCTTTGCATAGTAAGGCCACGGTGCATCACCGCTGCCAGCGGATGCCCGTTTCTTGAGAATGACAAATACAACAGCGGCAAGAAGCAATAGAACGAGAGTAACTCCGAGCATTTTCACAGGTCAAAACCTCCGATGTTGTTGAGCGGGCTAACGTAGAAGTCACCAGCGCTGCGCGGCTTTATCGCGCAGCGTCCGTGTGGACTGCCGGGTTGGGCCGCTTTTTGCTAGCGCCACCTGAACCCCTTCCCCTCCATGCAGTTGGTAATGAGCTCCTTCTGTTTTTCCTCGGCCACTTTGTTCAGGCCGACTTGATATTTGCACTCGGATAAAGCACTACGCGCACCTTCTGCGGCGACACCTTCTTTATTCCAAGATAACTGAGGGCTGGCGCAGCCAGCAATGAGAGTGGCAGCCGAGACAGCGAGAACAACGCTTAAATTGCGGAACATAACGACTCCTGTGAAAAGATGGGGTTGGATGAGCTACTTTTTGGAGGGCATGGTTTTCTTTTCGATGACTTTCCAGTTGCCTTTTTCATCGACACGTACTGTGAACCGAGTTTTGATTGAGGGGCAGCAGTTCGGGTCTTTGGGTCCGTATTCCATTCCTTCTAGGATCAGCGAATCGCGGGTATTTCCTACGATTCGATCAACAAAGCGGACGGGACTTTCGAATTGAATTGCAGGCGAGGACTGAAGAGGGTCAACGACATACGTATCGCCCGTGCTGACGGTTACGATAGACACATGTGTTTCTTCTGTGCCGGAGCCACCAGCACACCCAATATCGCCCGGCCACAGAACGGCGTACTTTGCATCCATTCTGTCGTCTATGGTCTTGTACGGTACCAGCGCCGCTATCTGTTTTGCATCGACTTTCACGCCGGGACAAGAGATTGCGTTGGCGTAGCCCGTCACTGAACGGATTACTTGTTTTGTAATTTCTTGAACTGGAGGGCCATTTTGAGCATGTGAGCCTGACATAAATGCGGCACAACCAAGAGCGACTGCAATCTTTTTCATAGCTTCAATATCTCCAAATAGGTACTGCCGGAAACTCTTGCACCACTCTGTATTCCAGCTGAGACAGTGAGGCTCAACGTCGTGGTCAGCGGCGCCGGCAGGCGTCTGCTGCACCTAAAGTTAGGTCGAAACGCCTTTGCGTCCGCACAGATGTATCCAAGTCATGAAGTATGACGAACCTTGTAACCCATTTCTGCGAGGGCATTGAGTAAGGCTCTGGTTGCATTGGGGTCATCATCTGGCAGCTTAGCAGCGATCGGCGTGATGACGCCCTTCGTGCCTGGCGGCAGCCAATATACTGGAACTCTTTTCTTGTTTTCGTCCTTACCGGTAAGTGGGACTAACAGGTTGTTGTGCCGCAATTCTTCGATCATGGGGGCATATTCGGAATGGACAAGTTGCTCATACTGCTGCCGGGTGAGATGCGAACTCGCAGCAATTGGCTTAAGTAAGCGCTTGGCACCAGGCGAGAGTTCAGCCAGAATTAAATGGGTCAATCTGGAAAATGGCGCCTTTGCAGTTTCACGCTGCGCCTCTATCATGGAGGTAACTCGATTTTCGAAACTTTCGAACAGCTCCTGAATACGGTTCTCCTGCTCTCGTAACATGCGCGCCACATCACCCCGCAGTTCTTCCGAAAGGCCGGCAGCAACAGGACTTGAGAGCGAGGTCGCACTTTGTTGCCGCAATCCAGATTCTTCCATTGCCCGCTTTATGCGGGTACAGGCTGGACCGAGCGCTGCCACTAAATTGTTGTCCCTGCGGTTTGGTTCGTAAGTGGCTGGAGTTATGCCGGCGAGGTCGGTGGGTAAACGAAGCTCTGCCCCGCGCGGCACAATCATAAACGCTCTATCTTCGCCGAGTCCACCCGTGAAAAGGCCAAGTTCAAACACCACATTATCACGCACTGCCTTAAAGGTTTCGTCTCGCATCTTCACCACATCGTCAGGGGCAAACACGAATACAGCAAAATCAAATGTGTCTACTGCCTGCATTAGGGCTTGTATAGTCGTTCGGGAAACTTCAAAAACACCCTGTGTCCAAACGGTAACTTCCGCCGCATACTCAAGGTTTTCTTGAATCCCGTGCGCGACATCCAAGCTTTCGGCGGATGAGCCAACGAAGACGCGCGGTTTGGCAGTGCTTTCAGACATTTCAAGTCTCCAGTATTGCCTCTATTTATCGTGATTGATTGATCTAACGTGGAGCTAAGGGGCGCGCCGCTTTTGGCGCGTCCCGCTTGAGCGTAGGGTTAGGAATTTATAAGCCTCAAACTCATTTATTTTTCCGATTTATATGAACGAAAAGATGGCGTATTCCCCAAACCCGTTGTTTCTGACCCCATTACGTGCTCTTTCGCTTCTTCCAAAAAGTCGCAGTTCTTTTGCGTTCCATATGGCCTCGAACTCTCCTTTGCAACTCCAGAATGGGGTATCTCCAGGCCGCTCACCACCTACGATATGTTCAATACTTCCCTGAATAACTCGGCGTGTGCCTGATGTATAAGCAGCAGCGAATACTTCCTTTTCCTCGAAAAAAATATAATTTTTGAAATTGTAGAGATTCATTTCTACATCCACCCAGTCTTTGAATTTGCCTGACCAATTTAGGGATAAATAAATTCTCCAGTCGTCCCCCGTTCGAATAATGCTAAGCACGTCGTTAACTTTGAAGAGGCCTAGAAAGCTCTGTCGTTCTTTCAAATTACGTTCGTAATTTTGTCTTGTTGACAACTCGAACTCGCTTTGAGAAATCTTGCCATTCCTTAACCATCGCCAGTTAACTTCATTGTATACATTCTCGTCATTCCTGAAATTTTCGAATGAAATGTACTCACCGCTCTTATTCTTGCTTTCATAGGATACTAAACGAGCCTTTCCTTGAATATGAGAAGGCCATGAAAATGAATGTGGATTACTAGACATTTTGATAATGATTCCTAACGTAAAGTAGACACCAAAAAAGGACATAATTTTTTAGCAGGACAGGTGCCTAATTCGTTTTTCAAAAATATAATTTGATGATAATCAATCATCAGCGTAGTTTTAGCGCACCATTTTTGCAAATAATGAAAAAGTCAAACACAGCTGCGATTTTGAAAAACCATTGCCAGGCATGTGTGTCTGGCTTCATGGGTTTTATTTTTCGCATGGCGTGACGAGATCGCATCGTGCGCTACCGGCACAGAAAAATCCATATGCCAAATGGCCTATAGCATGCATGTAAAAATGTAGGCAATAAAATCAATCCCTGAATTTTCTGTGCTACTCGGCGATGCAAAAGGAAGTGACTAGCCGCCGGGCTGCCACCGGCGGTTGTTTGCCCGTACAATAGCGCACCTATGATTGCCTATCTTATTCGACGAATCCTGTATGCCATTCCGATCCTCATCGGGGTGAACCTGCTCACCTTTGCGCTGTTCTTCGTCGTCAATACGCCGGAAGATATGGCGCGCATGCAATTGGGCATAAAACGCGTTACACCCGATGCGATCGAAAAATGGAAGCATCAGCACGGCTACGACAAGCCCAAGCTGTTTAATGCGGGGGCGGCAGGCTTAGACAAAATGACGGACACGATCTTCTGGGAAAAATCCGCCAGCATGTTCTGGTTCGATTTTGGTTATTCCGACGACGGGCGCAGCATCTCGCACGAAATCACCACGCGCATGATGCCAAGTCTTGCGATTGCGCTGCCAGCCTTTACAATCGGTTTACTGCTTTACGTCACTTTTGCGCTGTTGATGACGCTGTTTCGTGCATCCCTGCTGGACATGGCGGGCGTTGCGCTGTGCGTGGTGCTGATGTCGGTTTCCAGCCTGTTCTATATCATCGGCGGGCAGTTTATCGTCAGCAAGCTGTGGCATCTGGTGCCGATCTCGGGTTATGCAAGCGGGATGGATGGTTTTAAATTTGTGGTGTTGCCGATTGCAATCGGCGTCGTCAGTGGCATCGGTTCGAGCAGTCGCTGGTATCGCACCATTTTTCTGGAAGAAATCGGCAAGGATTACGTGCGTACCGCCCGCGCCAAGGGTTTATCGGAACTTGCCGTGATGTTTAAGCATGTGCTCAAAAACGCGATGATCCCGATTCTGACTGGCGTGGTGGTGGTCATTCCGCTGCTGTTCATGGGCAGCCTGCTTACCGAATCGTTCTTCGGCATTCCGGGACTGGGCAGCTACACCATCGATGCAATCAATGCCCAGGACTTTTCTGTAGTGCGGGCGATGGTGTTTTTAGGTTCGCTGCTGTATGTCTTGGGGCTGATTCTGACCGACCTGTCCTATACCCTGGTTGATCCGCGAGTGAGACTTTCATGAGTTTCATGCCTGTCATCTTGTGGAGCGATGCGCTGGTGTTCCTGCTGATGGCTGCGGCAGGATGTATGATCTGGTATGTGCGCCGCGAGGAACATCTGCTGCTGCCGTGGAAGCGGGTTGCACAAAGCTCGGTGGCGATGGTGTCCCTGCTGGTACTGTCGCTGTTTTTGCTGATCGGCGCACTGGATACGCTGCACTATCGGGTGGCTTTGAAGGCGGAAAGTGGCGGAAAAACGGTTTATTCGCCTGAAGTGTTGAGCGTATTCGATAAACTGGCCGAACCCTTGCGCCTGCACACCGAAAAAACCTATTCCGCGCCACTGGCAACCACGCTGTATGCCAAGGAGAGCATCACGGACGAGGCGGGGCGGGTGGTGCGTGACTATCCAAAACTGCAATACGGCGGGACACAGGCAGCTTCGGCAAACGATATTTTGCAACGCACGCTGATCGGTGGGTTAGCGGGATTTTTTGCAGGTTTGCTGTTGCTGTTCGCATTGACGCGCAACATCCGGCCAAGTGCGACGGGTATCGTTTTTTTGCTTATCGCCACGCTGCTAGGCATCACCTTCAATCTGGCTAACCATTATCACGTGCTCGGCACCGACAAGGTCGGTCAGGATGTACTGTATCTTGCGCTCAAAAGCATCCGCACCGGGCTGATCATCGGTACGGTGACGACCTTGGTGACCTTGCCGCTGGCGCTGTTTCTGGGCGTTGCAGCTGGCTATTTCAGGGGCTGGGTGGATGATGTTATTCAATATGTATATACGGTATTGAGCTCCATTCCCAGCGTATTGCTGATTGCGGCGGCGGTGTTGATGATGCAGGTGACGATGGATACCCATCCCGACTGGTTCGAAACCAGTGCATCGCGCGCCGATCTGCGGCTGGTATTTCTGTGCCTGATTTTGGGTGTGACCAGCTGGACCGGATTGTGCCGCTTGTTGCGCGGTGAAACGCTGAAACTGCGCGAGATGGAATACATACAGGCCGCGCAGTCGTTCGGTGTGTCATCGTTGCGCATCCTGTCGCGCCATATCATGCCCAATGTAATGCACATCATCCTGATCGCGGTGGTCATGGACTTTTCATCGCTGGTACTGGCTGAAGCCGTGCTTTCCTATGTGGGTGTCGGCGTCGATCCTTCCATGATCAGCTTTGGCACCATGATCAACGGCGCGCGTCTGGAAATGGCACGCGAACCGATGGTGTGGTGGTCGCTGGCCGCTGCCTTTGCTTTCATGCTGGCGCTGGTACTGTCTGCGAATCTGTTCGCCGATGCGGTCAGGGATGCCTTCGATCCGAGACTGAGCCGGGGCGGCTTTTAATTTCGCTGCAGCTAATGGGTATGGAAGAGAGCCGCCCCTGATTATGAAACGATTCGCGCAGGGATATTGCCCTGTGGGCAATAACTCGCAAAATCACCAAGCCCGTTCCCCCTTTTTCAACCTGTTGTGAACAATCGCAAGTGAATGAATTTTGAAAACTCAGGAGTCATCATTGAAGCGCAAGACAATAAACCCCGTAAGGCTTGAAGACCTGCCCAATATTGGCGAAAATATTGCCGCTGACTTAAAAAGCATTGGCGTTCTTACCCCACAAGACCTGTCTAAACATGACCCTTTAACCACCTACATGAAGTTGTCAAAGGTGATGGGGCATCGTCATGACCCATGCGTTTTCTACACATTACTATCAACCCAGCATTATTTTGAAACAGGCGAAACTTCCTCGTGGTGGAATTTCACCGTTGCTGGCAAAAAAATATTGGCGGAGATGAACAAATAATGCCCAAACTCAAGAATCCTGTAGCCTGGTTTGAGATTTATGTCAGCGATATGGCACGAGCCAAATCCTTTTATGAGAGGGTGTTTGAGAGAACTCTGACGCCAGAAATAACAGACGGCAGTTTTGAAGCACTCAAATTTGCTGGCGGAATGCCGGATGCTGGTGCAATGGGCGCATTGATGAAGCACCCGATGAGGAAGCCCTCAACTGAAGGTACCATAGTTTATTTTGAATGCGATGATTGTTCTGTTGAGTCGGAACGTGCCATACAAAATGGTGGGCAACTATTCAAGCCTAAATGGAGTATAGGGAAGGATGGTTTCATTGCCATTATTGGCGATACGGAAGGTAACGCTATTGGTCTGCATTCGTTCAAATAGTTAGCTGGGGAGTTTTATGGGGAAATTCATAGATACAGCCTGCGCTAATATGCGTTGCGTACATGAATATTTAGCGCTACCCGCTACCCGCTACCCGCTACCCGCTGTCCGGGCTATTCGGCCCGTAGTGCCTCGATCGGATCAAGTCGCGCCGCCCGCCGTGCAGGCAAGACGCCTGCAATCAGTCCGATGCTGATAGCGGATAGTTCGGCCAGCAGGGCAAACAGCCACGGCGTATGTACCGGCAGGGCAGGGAACAGCCAGTGCAGCACTTGCGCAATGCCAAAACCCAGCGCCAGACCCGCGAATCCACCCAGTGCCGAGAGCAACATCGCCTCGCCCAGAAACAGTATTAGCACCTGTTTTTCCTGTGCGCCGAGCGCACGCAGCAGGCCGATTTCGGCGGTGCGTTCGGAAACCGCCATGGTCATGATGGTCAGTATTCCGACGCCGCCCACCAGCAGGGAAATACCGCCCAAAGCACCGACCGCAAAGGTGATGACATCCAGCACCGAGCCCAGCACTTCGAGCGCCTTTTCCTGCGGAATCAATGTGAAATCCTCGCGTCCATGCCGCTCTTTCAGTACGCGGGTGATGGTGCGCACCACGCTGTCCAGACTGGCACTGGCCTTGTAATTCACCTGTATTTCCATCAGCCCCGGCCGGTTGAACAATTCCATCGCGCGGGCGGCAGGGATAAAAACGGTATCGTCCAGATCGAAGCCCAGCACCTGCCCCTTGGGCTCCATGACGCCGACAATCCGGTAGCGTTGCCCGCCGACCCGCAAATAGGCACCCAATGGATTTTGTCCGGCAAACAGTTCATCGCGTACTTTTGAACCCAGCACGACAAAGGCGCGCGCAGCAGTGGGATCATCGTCCGGCAGGAAACTGCCAGTCTGTACGTTGATATTGAAGGTTTTGGTGAAATCGTGCCCCGCGCCGTACACTGTGGTTCGACGTGTTTTGCCGTTGGCTTTCACTTCCGCATTTCCCTGAATGCTGGGATTGAGATATTCGATATTCGGTATATGGCGTAGCGCCTCGGCATCCTCGATGGAAATTGGCCTGACTGAACCAAAAATTCCGACATTACCGCCTTGTGTCTGTGTCTTGCCGGGCTGAATGGCGATCAGATTGGTGCCGAACTGGTTGAACTCTGATAGCACAAACTGGTGCAACCCTTCGCCGATGGAGGTAAGCAGGATCACGGCGGTGATGCCGATGGCAATGCCGAGCCCAGTCAGAAAACTGCGCATTCTGTTAGCTGTAAAGCTCGACGTGGTCAAACGGATCAGATCGGGAAACAGCATGTTATCTTCCCGCCAATGCGGTTACGGGATCCATGCGCGCAGCGCTTCTGGCGGGCCAAACGCTGAATAATATGCCAGTACCCATTGAAGTGGCGATCGCCGCCAACACGGCCCACCAGGGGGCGACGATGGGCAATGAAGGGTAAATCTTGCCTATCACCAGCACACCTGCCTGCCCCAGTATGAGTCCGAGCAGGCAACCGATGCCGGATAACAAAACGGCTTCGGTAAAAAACAGCGTGCGGATTTGTGCGCCGGGTGCGCCCAGTGCCTTGAGCAGTCCGATTTCCTTTACGCGTTGCGAGACAGCGATCAGCATCACGTTCATGATCAGAATGCCTGCGACCGACAAACTGATTGCAGCGATGCCGCCGACCGCCAGCGTGAGCGCGCGCAGGATACGGTCAAACGTGGCCAACACCGCATCCTGGGTAATCACGGTCACATCCTTTTCACCGTTGTGGCGCGCAAATAAAATGGTTTCACTGTCCTTTTTGGCCTGTTCGATGCTGTCGCGGTTTTTTGCTTCAACCAGAATACGGAACAGGCCGGCGGTGTTGAACAGCATATGGGCGGATGCGACCGGCACGATGACGATTTCATCGGTATTAAAACCCATCGATTCCCCCTGGCTTGCCATCACGCCAATGACGCGAAAACGACGGTCACCCAGTCTGACCCAGGCGCCGATGGCTGATTCCTTGCCGAACAGTTCGTGCCTGATCTTGGCCCCCAGCACACAGACCGATTCACTGGCATGTAGATTGCCTGCAGGTAAAAACTGTCCCAGTCCCAGACTCATGTGGCGCACTTCCAGCAGATCCGGGGTGGAACCTAGCACGATCACCTCGCGGTTGAGTGCGTTTCGGGAAATCTGTGACGAACCCAGCGTCAACGGCGCAATGCGTTTGACAGCGCGGCTTCTGAGCAATGCCTCTGCATCATCGAGGCTCAGTTCGCGAGGAATCTGGCCCAGCAGCATACCGGGGCCTACCCCTGCCGTTTCGGTTCGCCCGGGAAAAACGATAACCAGATTGGTGCCCAGCGATGAAAACTGATTGATTACATAACGCCTGGCGCCTTCACCGAGACCGGTTAATATCACCACCGAAGCGACCCCGATGGACATGGCCAGTATCATCAGCAAGGTTCGGGCAGGGCTGCCGCGCAGACTGGTTGAAGCAAACTGCACGACATCGAGGAATTTCATGGCATTCACCCTCGTATATTTCGAAACGGGACGGGGGGCGGTTTACTCATCGGTAATTTTCCCATCCACCATGTGCAATTGCCGTTTTGCCCGACTGCCCAGTGCCGGGTCGTGGGTGACGAGGATCAGCGTGACATGCTGTTCGGTTAATTGTTCGAGTAGCTTGATCACTTCGTGGCCGGTGGCCTGATCCAGATTGCCGGTCGGCTCATCGGCCAGCAACACGGCAGGATGCATGCTGGTAGCTCTTGCGATGGCTACACGTTGTCGTTGTCCGCCTGAGAGTTGATCCGGTCTGTGATCGGCACGGTCGGTCAGGCTGTAATTTTCCAGCAACTGGGCGACGCGTGCGCGGCGCTCGACTGGCGGTATGCCCGCAAGGATGAGCGGCAGTTCAATGTTCATTGCGGCTGACAGACGCGGTACGAGATGAAAGGACTGGAACACGAAGCCGATTTTTTCGCTGCGAGTACGGGCCTGCTGTACGTCGTCAAGATCAGTGACGTTGCCGCCATCCAGCCGGTAGATGCCTGAACTTGGACGGTCGAGCAGTCCGATCAGATTGAGCAGGGTCGATTTGCCGGAACCGGACGGTCCCATGATGGAGACATATTCGCCCGCACCGATAACAAGGTTGATATCCTTCAAGGCGGCCACCTTCTGTCCGCCAACCAGAAAGCTGCGACTGACCTGCTCCAGGCGTATCATTTCGCTGATTTTTCCGTGTCGGGTTGGACGCGTATTCCTGCCTTGATTCCGGCCTGATCGAGTGACAGCACGATTTGATCACCTGCTTTGAGCCCAGAAACAATTTCGGTCTGCTCCCAGTTGGCAAGACCGGTCTGTACGGTAGGTGATTCGAGCACCCCGTCCGACCGGTAGCGCAGTACGTTTTTGCCTTCGAGCAGCGCCTGTGTCGGAATGCGCAGCACGTTTTCATGGCGGGTATGGACGATTTCCACATCCGCACTATAGCCTACCAGTAGATTATCCGGCGGTTTGATAAACTCGACTTCCACTTCCACCGTGCGCGCCTGTTTCTCCAGTTCCAGCACATAGGGTGCGACGCGCCTGACACGCCCGAGGTAGGTTTTTCCCTTGATCGCATCAAGTGTGATGCGGGCCGTTTGTCCGGCCCTGATATGGGCGGCATCGACTTCGTCGATCGGTGCGCTGACAAACTGACAGCGATCATCAATCAGGTCAATGGCTGGCGGTGTAGGGATGCCGGGCGGGGAGGGCGTGGCATATTCGCCCGTCTCGCCGCTGATATCGGCTACAATGCCATCGAACGGTGCCTTCAGTATCATGCGATCAAGACCGGCCTGGGCCGCCCTGATGCGTGATTTTGCCTGTGCGATCTGACTACTTGCCGCATCGCATCCGGCTCGCGCCACCTGTGCGGCAGTGGATTTCTGATCAAGCGCTTCCGTTGAAATAAAACCCCGATCAAGCAACTGGTGTGCACGCACCGATTCTTTGCTTGCCAGGCCCGCTTGAAGGCAGGCCTGTCTGGCCTGATCCTGTGCCGCGAAAAGTTGCTCCCGTGCCAGACTTAGTTGCGCAGCAAGGTCGTTATTCCACAATTCCAGCAAGACTTGACCTGCCTTGACCCTGTCTCCTTTGTTGACGCGTAAATGTGCAATCTGCCCACCGGCGGGCGCTGACATTTTAGCGCGATGGCATGCCTTGATGGTGCCGGCGCGGGTATTGCTGACGGTAGCTTCCACCACGCCACGTTCGACCTTGAACAGTTGCACGACTATAGGAGCAGGACGCGTGAAATGCCAGATGGCGACTGACAGTATGGTCAACCCTGCCAGCCAGGGCAAAAAGCGTAATCTGTTCTGCCTGGAAATTTTCATGTGTACACTCTATCTGAAAGACTTATGCTGTCTGTAGGCAAGCTATGCTTCGAATGCTACTGGGGAAAGAACATGGAGCTAAAGAGAGGGTTCTGCTCTCAACTTATCACCTGTATATTTAAATAAAAACAATGTGTTGTAGAGTTTCGTTTTTCTCGGTATTCCAAGACTATCTCAAAGAATTGCGCTGTAATAATATCATTGTCTGAGTTGTCAGCATAGCGCCTATCTGTGTTGTATGGGGTGCGTGAAAAGTTACAGATAAACGTATTATTCAAGACTGAGGTTCCCTCGGTTAGTGGCAAGGTATATGTGGGTAGCAGCTACGTCGAGCATGTACGAGTTTGCGAGCGCCTGCCGTGGGAAGTATGCGATAAACGTGAAGGCCATCGAACCACACGAGCAACAGCTAGTTAACACTGCGTCTGGGGCTTGGCGAAAAGATTGGACATGGACAATGAACACTCCTACTAAAAAATAGTCTATCGAAAAGGATCCTTGTGACACCCCCCAAGATTGGTGACACTCCAAGCCATGCTAAAAATTACCTTTCGGTAATAAAAAACCTCATTGCTGGAGTCCGCGACAAAAACATTCCCTATCGGTAATTATTGTTTTAATATGTGCACATTATTGGTATAAAATTACCGAACAGTAATTACCGGAGTGGTGGTATGAGCGAAAATTCAAGTAGTAATTTACAACCCCCAATGCGTATCAGGAACGTTGAGGAATTGGGGGACTTTGTTCGACAGGAACGCAATCATCAGGGGATGACCCAGGCAGACATTCTGGGTATGGCCAACACGGGAAACCGCTTCATTGTAGAGCTGGAGAATGGCAAATCCACCGTCAGACTGGACAAGGTACTGGCGGTGCTGGATGTGCTTGGCCTTGAGTTACTGATCCAGAAAAAGGGTAATCGCTAATGCCTCCAAGCCATGCATTGAATGTATTCCGTGGAGAGGAACTCGTCGGCACCTTGTTCAATGAAGAGCCGTTGAGGTTCGTATATTCCGGCACGTGGCTGCAAAAGGCGGGTGCAAAATGCATCGCACCGGACATGGATATTTTGACGGCAGAACATGCAGGGCATGCCGTCGTCGCGTATTTCGAGAACCTGCTCCCCGAAGCCGCTATCCGCGAATTCCTCAAAATCAAATACCAGACCTCGACGATCTTCGGCTTGTTGAGCGCCGTCGGCGGTGATGTGGCAGGTGATTTGAGTCTGCTGCCCGTGGGCGCTTCAAACAGCGCGCCGGAATATCGCAATGCAACCTGGCAGCAAATAGCCGCCCTGTTCGGCAATCCACAGGATGCACTCAATCTGGCCCAATTTGAAGAAGGCGTTCGAATTTCGCTAGCAGGTGCACAAAACAAAACATCGATATACCTTCACGCTAACGGCACGCCCGCGATACCCCTGGCATCCTCCCCGTCCACCCACATCCTCAAACCTGACATCAAGGGGATAGCTAGTGTCTGGAGCTCGGCATTGAATGAAACATTGATTATGAAGCTGGCCCGCGCAGTCGGAATAGGCGCAGCCGAAGTCGAATATCAGCCTGAAGTCAAAGCGTGTCTGGTTAAGCGCTATGACCGGATACTGAAGAATGACGGCTCGATAGTCAGATTGCACCAACTCGATCTATGCCAACTGGATGGCAAGCCTTCAACAATCAAATACGAATCGGACGGTGGCCCCTCCCTGGCCAGATGCCATCAGATACTGAGAGATAATGGCGTGCCTGCATCCGATATCAAGCGCCTCCTGCAATGGGTATTCTTCAATTTGTTCGTCGGCAATCACGATAGCCATGCCAAGAACCTGTCGATCTACTATCCGCCCAATGAGGGCGCCAGACTCACCCCCTTTTATGACTTGCTATCGACTTCGCTCTATTCGGGCTTGTCGCGGAAATTCGCCTTCAGGATAGGCGGCGAAAACCTGCCGGGAAAAATCGATGGCGCCTGCATCACCCGAATGTCCGTCGATTTGGGCATAAAACCCAAATATGCACTTGGCCTTGCAGATGAGGTCGCCGGGAAAATCGCAAATCATATCGACAAGGTATGCACGGAACTGGCGCAGGTGACCAAGCCAGGTACCGAGCAGACCTTACTGGAAAGATTGAGCAGTCATGTCAAAAGCAACACCAGAAAAGTTCATGTAAGACTTGCATAAGGACTTCCACACTCGCATGAGTTTATCCACATGCAGCGCAGGCAACTGAAAAATCACTCGGGATGAGTCGGGATAGTCGGGATGCCTCGTATTCATTGGGTTTGCGCTGTCCCGACTTTTTGAAATCGAGTCGGGATAGTCGGGACTGGTTGTCTAACGCGGTGCAATGCCGCCTACCGACCAAAGTAAAAATCGTTGCAATTGCTCTGCACCTTGTAACAATACTGCGCGAAGGGGATTTCCCCTTGCCGCCATATTCACGGCGCCCATGAGGTCGACAGTTTGGTGCCCAGTGCTGTTTTACCAACCAAAGGTAAACATGAAGACTGGCGTCGTGATCGGTGCCGAAGCGCTGATCTGTTGGCAACACCCGGAACATGGCTTGCTGCCACCTGCCGCATTTTTGCCAATTATAGAAAACCATCCGATCAGCATAGAAATAGGGGAATGGGTCATCGACACCGCACTGACACAGATAGAAAAATGGCGTGACTGCGGCCTGAATATCCCGGTCAGCATGAACGTCGGTGCCCGCCTGTTACAACAGGACGACTTTGTGGCACGTTTGTCCGGGCTGCTCGCAGCCCATCCTGACATCAAGCCTTCCCAACTTGAACTCGAGATTCTTGAGACCAGTGCGCTGGAAGACGTGATCCAGGTATCGGCAGTTATGCACCGTTGCCATGATATCGGCGTGAGTTTTGCGCTGGATGATTTCGGCACTGGCTACTCTTCGCTTACCTATCTGAAACGGTTACCCGCCGATGTGCTCAAAATCGACCAAAGTTTTGTGCGCGACATGCTGAACGATCCAGAAGATATGGGCCTCATCGAAGGTATTGTGGGTTTGGCAAAGATTTTCTATCGCCAGGTGATCGCAGAGGGGGTAGAAACAATACCGCACGGTAAAGCGTTGCTCAGGCTCGGTTGCGAAAGGGCGCAGGGATACGGAATTGCCAGACCGATGCCCGCAGCAGACATTCCGAAATGGATCAAGACCTGGCAGCCGGATGCATCTTGGCTGGAAAGTAATGGCCGAAGCTCGCCTGCACCGTTTGAGTTGATGAAGAAACAAATTGAAATTCAAACTAATCGAAAAAGAAATCCAATACCTTTCACAGAAACTATCTTCCGACCTGACTGACGATTCAAGACAAGATCTAATCTCTCGCCTTCAAAAGCTCAAGCAAAAGTACAAAGTACTCCACATACTTATATGACATGATCAATCCATTCAAGACGCGCGTCTTGTCCAAAAGTCAAGCTCTCGCATCAAGTACCTATCCGATCTTTTCGTACCCCTCGATTTCGACAGAGCAGCACGACCACTGGTCCAAGATCCGTCTGAACCACTTGATCGTCGACTACCTCGCGCGGCAAGGGTACGAATCCTCTGCCGCCAAATTGACCAGCGATACAGGAATTGCGGTACGATGCTGGGTTTATTGCGGGTAGGATCTGGTTGATTTGGAGTTGTTTTCACAGGCGCAGCGCATAAAGGAATCATGGCTTTCGCAAAACTGTTCCGAAGCGCTGCAAATGGTGCTCTGAAAACAAATCCAACCTGAAAAAGATAAAGGAACCTTCTCTCACTAATTTCAGGCACCTTTCTTGTAACTCTAGAGCTCGCTTGAATTCAATCTGCGGCTGCAAAGAGTATATTGAACTCGTCCGTGGGCGCCAGATCTTCCCAGCAATCCAGTACGCCCGGAGTCACCCACGCTTGGTCTGACACACACTCGAAGAGATCCGAGCAAGCGTCGGGGTTGCTTGCTTTTATCCTTCCACCAGCTGCGGCGCGTATAAATCGATGTATGATGTCAAACGGTGGGAGAAGCTCGTGCAAAGACCGAACCACACGTTTACCTCCGACTGCCTCTCAAAACAGCCCATGCTCACCTTGACCCTTCAAGCAGGTTTGTAAAAATAATTTAAAGGTAGGCCTGACGGCGCTCAATACGCATTCGTGCGGAGAGACAGAAGACGTAAACGTGAATTGTCCGGTATGTGCGAGCGAGACGTTTGGGAAAACACCGCTGGAAAGTGCGCTTCCGTTGGGCCACCATGTACTCTAGACGGTTTGTAGGATGAGCGGGAAGA